>DDAT01000042.1:0-76533 GCA_002332985.1 Acinetobacter lwoffii
AAAGTGTCAACACACCCTAATTACTTACATAAGGAAATCAAAATTATTCAATTGATTTTCTGAACGTTAAATACCATTTTTTTATTTGCAGCATAGTCAAATATTCAGAACCTTACTCAGCTTTTCAAATCCACCCTATTTACAGCCAAGCGATCTATAGATTCTCAATTTGATTAAAATAAAAACATCCACTTAATGAAAATTTAATTTTATATCAACCTTAAACATTGAATATAAATGCAATACAATGCTCATAAATACATCGAGATATATCTAATTTTTTATGTCAGCTAATAATTTTAGGAAACACCTTGATCTCAATTTAAGGCAGTTAATACTTTTATTGGCTATTTTTAGTGTATCTAGCCTTTTTATTATTTCTCTCATTATTAGCTATCAGATCGTAAAAAATCAGTTAATCGACAATTCCCTTGCCTTAAACGCTGACCATGCCCATAAAATTGCATTAAGCACAGACAACCATTTTAGAAATATGCTTCTTGAACTGGACTATAGCGCCAAGATATTAGGTCAAGACTTTAATAACAATGAACTAAGAGAAGCCGAGGTCAATAAATTAAAATATCAGTCTGAACACTATAACAGTGTCGTAATCAGTGATACCCAAGGCAGACTAATAAACTTTTCACCGAATATTCTGCATATTGATAAAAGCAAAATACAACATACTCAAGGGATTATTGACTCTCTCCATAAAAAATCGACTTATATATCTTCACCCTATTTTTCTGTGCAAAAAAACATGATCGTGTTTATATCTCAACCTATTTTTGACAAGTCAAATCACTATCAGGGCTTCATCGGTTCAGCGATTTATTTAAAAGAAAAAAATGTAATTAATCAGCTTCTAACCACTTATAAAAATTATAAGAATAGTTATATGTATGTGATTAACAATGAAAATAAAATTATTTTCCATCCGGATCGTGAAAGAATCGGTCAATGGGCAAGTAATAATACTGGTCTGGAATATATGCATGCGCATAAAAATGGTCAAATTCGTTTAATCAATAGCCAGGGCACTGATAATCTGGCGGGTTTTTCTCATATTCCGACTTCAAACTGGATCGTGGTTTCCCAACAACCCACCCATGATTTACTTAAACAGGCAAATTCTATCCTTTATAAATTAGCCGCAGGATTCTTTTTATTTTATCTGCTTGTTTTTTATATTGTATGGCGACTGTCTGACTCTATCTCGGCCCCGTTGAACCAACTGGCAGATATGGCGAGTTTACTGAATCAGGCAGAAATCGGCTCAAAAATTAAGAATATCCAGCCCTGGTACTATGAGGTCACAAAATTCAAGTTAGCTCTACTGCTTAGTGTTCGCAAATTTTCACAACAAATGAGCAAAATGGATCATCATATTAATACAGATCCTTTAACCGGCTTGATGAATCGTCGTGGTTTGAATTATGTCATGACTCAAAACATGAAAATGAACATCCCTTTTTCAGTGCTTCTGATGGATGTGGATCATTTTAAAAACATTAATGACAATTACGGTCATGATCAAGGTGATGTTGTCTTAAAGCATATTGCCAAGACGATGCAGCAAAAATTTCGTAAAGATGATATTTGCTGCCGCTACGGTGGTGAAGAATTTATCATTATTATACCGAATAGCAATCTTACTGAAGTGTATGAAAGTGCAGAAAGGTTTAGAAAAGAGATTGCAGGGAAAGAGATTCAGGACATAGGTCACATTAGCATTTCGATTGGTATTGCTTCTTGGCCAGACAGTTCTAAAAATATTCTAGACGTTTTAAAAATTGCCGATAACAATCTTTATCGGGCGAAAGATGATGGCCGCAACTGTGTGCGTTACTAATTTGATTTATTTTTCAGTTTTATAGCTTAAATAAATGGTGCGCTCAGCGCGCACAAAGGAAATGCGAAAATATGCCAAAATATGGTTATAAGACAATGATAAATAATTATTTTTTGTAAAGACATAGCAACATATAGTTGTAGCATCATCCGTATGGTTGCAATTTTTAAGTACACAAATGAGTATACAGACAGGTTGTTAATGTATGTATAAATGCCATGGCAAGAACTGTTGTTCCTCTTTCAGAATCTAAATGCTCATCATCAAAACCACGTGATTCAGATTACTCACTTTTTGATGGGAATGGGTTGATTCTGTATATCCGAAAAAGCGGCACCAAAGTTTGGCGTTACAAGTATAAAAAGGCTAATGGAAAAGTAGGCAACATCACGCTCGGACAATACCCTGCACTTTCATTAAAAAATGCCAGAGAAAAACGCCGTGAGTTTGAAGCATTAATCGTTTCCAATATAGATCCCATCGAACATCTAAATAACCAGCGGTCCAATAAAGGAAAGGCTGTGACATTTGAAAGTATTGCCCAAGAATGGCATAGAGAATATAAAACTACCGGTAGATGGAGTGAGGACACAGCAGAAAGAGCCCTTCTAAACTTAAAGCAGTATGTTTTCAGTCAAATAGGAAATATGACATTTGAAGAAATTAAGCCTAAAGATTTAATACAAGTAATCCGCTCCATTGAAGAAAAAGGATTTACGGAAGTTATCAAAAAGACTCGCCAACGCCTTATTAGTATTTATGCATACGCTATTTCACGTAGTGTCACTGAAACAAATACGGCGTACTTTTTAAAAGATGTTTTTGTCAAAACTAAAAAGCCTAAACATCATCCACAGTTACCCTTGGAAAAATTACCAGATTTATTACAGCGACTGGAAGCTGATCAGGGCCACCCTTTGACTAAGCTATGTATGCGTTTTGCACTACATACATTTACTCGTTCAAGTGAATTCAGATTTGCAAGATGGGATGAATTTGATTTAGAAAAAGGAATTTGGAGAATACCTGCAGAAAGGACTCCAGTACCTGGTGAAAGGTTTTCTCAGCGTGGTGCAAAAATGAGAGAAATGCATCTTATCCCACTGTCAAAACAAACTTTAAATATTCTTGAGGAATTAAAAACGTATAGCGGCATATCCCCCAATATCTTCCCAAAAAATGGAAAATTGAATGGATTTATAAGTGAATCAACTATCAATAATACTTTACGAAGATTAGGCTATGACACGCAGCAGGATGTGTGTGGTCATGGTTTTCGAGGAATGGCTTGTTCCGCATTAGTGCAAAGCACTCTATTCCAAAAGGAAGCCGTTGAAAAGCAAATGAGCCATCAAGAGCGTGATCAAGTAAGACTTGCATATACACATCAAGCTGAATATCTAGATGAGCGCAAAGCAATGATCAATTGGTGGAGTGATTATTTAGATGCAAACAGATTAGATCACATATCACCATATGACTTCACAAAGCAATTACTAGGTGAAGAAATCATTCAATTCAAATATGCAAAACTAGCAAAATAGCTAATTGCTAAAAGTTTGCTAAGCCTAGGTTAGCTCCCGAAAGTCGGACACCCATCCGATTGGCTTAGCTCCTATATTTGGGCGCCGTGGGAGGCAAAAATGCAAGAGAAGTTAAAATCAAAATGGAATACTAAGTTACTTCCATTATTAGTAGAACAAGATGAGGTTTCACTTTACGATATTGTAAAACTAGCATCGACAGAATATATTTCAGCGATTAAATATTTAGCCGATTTTTTAGATTACTTCATATGCCAACCAGGTAATTCATTAAATGTAAAGCAATACAATCTTGTTTTAAAGTTTATTCAAACTCTTATAAATCCTTATAATTTTAAAGAGAATAGCTCACAACAACTCAGAGCTTTTGATAATTTCAATATCAAAAATAATCTAACTCCTGAAGGCTATATAGCCCTACATGAAGTTTATTGGACTAAAGAAAATCTAAATAGGCTTTTTATTGAACAGGATTTATCAATACACCAGTTTGAAAGTTGCTTCATATTTGGAAAGAATCCTACAGTTACCCAATATACCCCAACTTACTTTTTCCAAGATCAATTTTCTTATTTTGAGGCTGCCTGTCTGATGGTGAGATGCTTAGATGTAATTGAAGCAAAAAACCTATATGAAAAAGATCCAGATTGCTTTTATAGCCAAAACCCGCAATTTAGAGGTTGCTTTAATTTGCTTAAAAATGCCAAAGAAGCGTCTTTATTGCCGCCAGATAGCATTCCAACAAAAGTGCTAAAAGAATATCTTGAACCTAAATTTCATATCCCTGGGTATACTGATCGTGAGATAATTGAATCACAAACATCTTACACTTGCTCACCTATACATCCATCAATTAATCCAACACACCCTCATTTTGCACCCGAACTTGCACTAGCAATTAAGGTTTGGGAGAAGAAATATTTAGAGAACTATTCAACAAAATATGAAGACCACTCACCAGCAATTAAGCAAATTTTAGAAGATATGGGATATACAAACAATCGCCTCATTCAAAGAATTACTGTAATAACAAATAATAAAAAATTAGAAATTTCATAATTTTAAAAGACATGTCATCTCAGGTGTCACCTGAGGTGCCAGTAAATATTTTAATATTGTCACTTGTATGACACCAGACTTCATTTGCTTAGATACAACCATATTCATCTAAATATGGTTATGTTTATGCTTCAAGCAACTCCTATTCGAATTCAATTCAGTACTGCGTGCAAGCTACTGGATGTGACCCGTGAATCACTTCGTCACACTATTCGCAGAGACCCCTCCTTCCCGCGGCCAATCAAGCAAGGTACATCAAAACAAGCTCCTGTTTTTTTTGATTATCAAGAACTTGTTGAGTGGCATAACAGTAAGAAAGAAGCTGCTGCAGCCCAACTGGAGGCATGATTATGAATGCTTCCAATCTTTTATTAACAGCTCATCAAATGCTGAGCCTTGATATAGCCGAGCTTGTCCAGTCTGAATTACGGGCCGTTAATTTATCTATTGAACGACTTGCTAAACGTGGAGTTATTCAACTTCCACCACTGATGAAAGTTGAGAATAAACAGTCAGTTAGCCCTAATAGATTTTCAAATGTATACGTATTTTCAGGTGAACAAGGAAAGCTCGACTCAATCACAGTTGTTGCTCAACTTTGTCCAGAGTTCACTGCCGTCGTAGTAAAACGTTGGTATGAGCTTGAGCAGCAGACTCCAGCATTCGATATCAGTAATCCCCAGCATCTCTTACAAGCGATTGAGGTCCAGGCAAAACAGAATTTACAGCTGACCTCAGAAAACCAAACATTATCCAAAGCAATAGAAACGATTACCCACACTGAATACGGCGTTAAATTCCAACAGGCTTGCAAAATCCTAAATGTGAAGCAGCAAGAACTAGCTGAATGGCTTCGTAAGCATAACTGGGACCGATATTTGAATAACTCCAGAGCCTCGACTTACTACTCTGAAAGCCGCGGCTACTGTGAAACTAAATACTCACTTAAAGAAGGCGTAAAAGCTTCTGGCCAGCCATATAGCTATACACAGACTGAGTTCTTCATATTGCCAAAAGGCATGCAGATCCTAGCTAAAAGGTTTGGAGAGCGGCCATGAATTTTCAAAATATTTTATGTTTAAGGCTTCTCAAATCAAAAATGATCAGCTATATTGATCTTGTTCGGTGCAAAATCACTGAATCAGCTTTGGTCGGCTGCAAAAGTAACATAGGCGCACAGTCCGCTCTTCGGGCTTTTTTTGTGCGTAAAATCTCTATGCATCCGCATGTTATGGCGGAGCTGGAGAGGGACATCTTCGGATGTGCAGGTTCCCTATGTTACCTGTCGACCAACCCTTTTCAGCTTCGTCTCCAAAATCATTTGGTCGTGATTGACGAAGCTCCAAACAACATAGGAGCGCATTCATCATGAACGCTAAAGTACAAATTCAATTTTCAGAACAATCAATTCCTTTTTACAGTGTCGCAGATATTATCAGTGCTTACTCACTTGCATCTGAAGCTGCCACACAACTTCGAACTTTGGCTAATCAGATCAGTAAAGAAACGGCTTTCGTTAAGACATTTGTACAAGAAAGTGATAGAGCCGACTCCCCTGCTTTTGCTGAACTAGAAAATCTAATAATAATTTCCCAGCAACTTGCTAACAGCCAGGCAGATACCTATAGCCTTGAGCTTAAGAGACATACACAAGAGCCAGATGATCATTACGATGCTGGTGATCTGTACGATGCGTATTCATTAGCTTATGAAAACACATCATGGCTTGAGACCATGTTCTATCAAGTTAAAGATGAAGTCGAAGTGGTCAAAGAGGCTATTAAGCAAAATACACATGGCGCCGTCTTTGCAACTGTTGAACGCTTAATTCATATTGCTGCGTATTGGGCAGAGAGCCATAGCAATACACTCGATATTGAACGCGAAAAATATGAACTTGAGTCGGAGGCTACTAAAAATGGATAAGCCTTCTATCTCATCAGAGCAAGCTCAACAACAACTGGAGCCAGTTGTTGATCAGACAGCAATGCCCCCATCAGCTGCATATGTTGAATCAGTACGTATTACTCCAGAACGTCTTTGGAATACGGTACTGAAAAACCACCATCAGCAAGGAGGGCCTAGTGAGCATTGATGCAACACGGTGGGCCTGGACTGCTCCAGTAAGCAACTCTTCACAACGCCTCGTTCTACTTTCGCTAGCAGATCGGGCCGGTGAAGAACATACGGCCTGGCCAAGCATAGAGCGCTTGGCCAAAGATACCGTGCTGGACAAAAAAACAGTTCAAAAAGTGATTTTAGAGCTGATTAAGCTCGGCCTAATTGAAGATACTGGTGAGCGTACAGGACCAACCAAACGAGTTAGGATTCTAAAACTCAACGGCGTTACCGGAAGAGAAGAATGTACTCAAAATCAGGAAGACTCAAACCCAAGAAAAGCCGGAAAATCTAAACCTAATCAACCCAAAAACGGGAATATTAAACAATCCCAAAATTGGTATGATTCCAAAAATGGGAATAATCTCGAAAATGGTGCTTTGAATGACCCCAAAAACGGGATTTTGAACGATCCCAAAAACGGGGTGCAGAATCTATCAAGGAATCTACCAATGAATCTCTCTCAAGAGCATGACTGGATTCCTGATGTGGATCAGTTGATAACAAAGATAAAGATGGCAGGTCATGGCAACAATATAGATCTAATCTTTGGCCTACCTAGCTTTGAATTCGAGCTGAGTGCATTCAACTCTTATTTTGATAATAGCGGACTATCTGACAGTAAAAAACTTCATAAGTTCACGGCTTGGATCGTAGACAAGTTTGATCGCTACAAAAAGCAGAATCCTGAATATGGAAATATAACACCGTACTCGGCCTTAAACTCGACAAACTTCCAAGCTGACATGGGGGATTGGTAATGATCGAAATTCATAACAACGCCATCGAACAATGTGTACTTGCTGCACTGATGACCGTTCAAAACTCACTTGAAACTGTGATGAATGATCTGGATGAAAATTGCTTCTTCGCAAACCGTCATCAAGAGATCTACAAGGCTATTACCGACCTTGCCAGTGAGAACAAACCTTACGATGTGGTTTTCGTTGAACAGAAACTGAATGAGAAAAATTCACTGGTTGGCATAACGCCTGCTGAATACCTGATGAAACTGATGGCAGATGCACCATCGAGTTTCTACAACCTGGAATCTTATGTTGCTGAACTCAACAAGCTGAAAGCGCATCGTGAAGTTGAAAAGATGGGCCGAAGTATTCAGGAAGTGGCTAGAGACTTAACCGTACCTGATGTACATAACGCTGCTGAAAATATTCTGAACAAGGCGACCACCAACGAGAAATTGGAGAAGTCTAGTTTTACGTTTGAGGAAGCATTAAAACGCGCTGGTGATCAGTTAATCCAGAAAGCAGAAGCAAAAGCTAACAAGCAGTACACAGGCGTTAAGTTTAACCTGCCTCATCTGGACAACGTAGTGGGCACCATTCAAAGCGGACACTTTTGTGTGATCGGTGGTAGACCCGGATCAGGAAAGTCCACTTTGGCGCAAATGGTGGCGATTCAGACCGCTATGCAGTTCAAGGAAGCGGTACTGGTTGTATCTGCCGAGATGGATGTGGAGACATTCACCAATCGCTGTATCTCAGCACTTACTCAGATTCCATACGACAACATCCACAATGCCGAACTATTCGACGGAATGATGAAGGATTTTGCATATGCTCAGGATCGTTTTAGCAAGCTACCGATTCACATCGAAGATAAGCAGAAGCCCACCATTGCAGAGATTCACTCTTATGCACGTAAGGCCAAGCGCAACTACAAGAAATTGGGCTGCATCATCATTGATTACCTGCAACTGGTACGTGATCCGACCAAGAAAGACCGCTATCAGGAAGTCAGTTCAATCAGTCGTGATCTAAAGGCCATGGCAAAGGAATTTGATTGTCCTGTAATCGCACTGGCACAGCTCAACCGTGAATCTGAAAAGGGTAAACGCCCAAAGGCATCTGATCTGAAAGAGTCTGGCCAGATTGAACAAGACGCAGATCAGATTTTATTGGTTCACCCAATCATGAATAGTGATGATGAAATGCCAAGTGGTATTACAGAAATCATTATCGCAAAGAACCGTCACGGCAAAAAAGGCTTAGTTCGAGTGATGGATCGTTTAGATATCTGTCGCTTTGCATCGGCGCGAGTGGAAGAGTGAGAACAATACATGTGCCATAAATCAATCTACTTGGGCCGTTGTTCACTTAATCAAATTCAGGGGAATGTACTATGATGTTTATCCAGGGTGACCGCGTAGACAATACGGCTTACAAAAAATCTGCGGCAGAGAGGTTTGTAAACCTCAGAACTCAAAAAAAGGTAAAGGAATTTATTGTCAAACTCCGTGGCTACAAGCGTCCGGACTTCAATCGAATGATTCTAGATCTAGGTCGTCTTGGTTGGACACATGAGAAAATCGCCTTTGTATTGCCTGTGTCTGGTGCTTCTACAGTGTCTGAATGGGCGCGTGGTGGTGTTCCAAATTATGAGAACGGTGAAGCACTCATTGAGCTATGGCGGGCTGAAACGGGTATTAGCCGCGAACCTCGTGAAGGTGAATGGGGAACGTATCAATATAAGATTGGACAGTTGGATCTTCTCTGATACCACTTTAATTAAAGCATTTCATCAAATTTAATAATGACTTTTCGTATGTAACGAGTCATTAAATTATACGAACCGCCCAATTCTCATACATGAAAACACACTGTTTTCATGTATGTAACGCACGGTTTTTTTGCTCTGTAACGGACAGTTTTTTGCTCTGTAACGCACGGTTTTTTGGTATGTAACAGAGGTAAATTTCATCAATTTTTGTTTGAAACGCACATTTTGGGGCTGTGTAACGGTAGACATGAGTAAAATTTAATCTATGTATTCAAGAATTATTAATCAGTCTGTTATTTAGCTACTATTCTCATAGGCTGAAAATCATCAATATGAACTTTTTTAGCCTTCAGTAGATCTTCTCTTTCACCATCTACGACCAGGACGGCGCGCTTAACCTGAACTGTCCAAGTGCGATCAGCTCCGCACATTGTTTCCGATTCAAGAAAAACATTTCCAAATGCTTTACCTTGAAGGTTTTGTATATCGCCGTAGGTTATTACATTCTCAGAGGTCCCCTGCACTCTGCCGGATCTGTCCTTTGCTACCAGGTCTAAATACAGTTTGTCATAGGTCCCAAGAAAATCATGGATCGTCACATCCACCACGGCGGAACAGATCCCTGAGTTCACATAGCTGGTCTTAGAATGCTGAAGTGTAATTGGGGTGGCCAAAGAGACTGAGCTCATGAGAGCCATTAAAGAGAATGCTATTATATTCTTCATGATGCGAAATTCCTTTTTCTACTAAAATTATGAATGTGGTGTTATCAAAGGCTGTATTTCAAGTGAGTCAAGCAAGCCACTTTCTCTTTCCCAGGTATCGACAGCTTTGATCCCGTAACGACTACTGGAACGTCCATGCGCTTTAATCACTGGTTCAGGAAAGTTCTTTTTATTTCGCCAGCTGATCAAAGTACCTTTAGTAATTCCATAGCGCTTTAATAACTCAGGTGTTGAGATATATAAGGTCATCAATTATTCCTCAAAGTGTAGTCATACTAATCAAGCTATTCAGCAATAACTGCAACTTTGAATTGTATTTCACATTCATTCTTCACATGTTCTTAGTGGGAATGTATAGCTGTAAAGTTCCATAAAATCACTATTAATCACTTTAAAGGAAAAATGAGTGCCATTTACCCTATAAACTTGAGAAGTGCCAATAGCTGAGGAACAAGCGTAATTTCTAATTAATTGACTAAACTTTTCCAAATCTATTTTTTCCGATAAATCCTTTTTAGTTTCAATATCTCTTAGCGCATAAGTCTGAGAAATTAAAGGTCTGCTTAACACCATGGTTAATAGCTCTGTATCAGCATCAATTTTTCTAGGTAACGTCGAAACTACTTCATTGGTGATTTGACGAGTAAGATCGTTAAAGCTATCAATATCAATAATTTCATATTTCTCATTGATTATCTTGGCATTGATTAACGAGCGATCAAATCCATTCTCTGCCAAAGCTACTGTTGAATACCCTAAAAGTAATATGGGTAAAACTCTACCAATCATATTCCCCCCTTAATTGTCTCATCACATCATTTGATCTTGGATTTTGGCTATTTATAAATATCAATACAACATAGTAATCTAAAAATTAAAAAAGGAGCCGAAGCTCCTAATTTTATTATTCTGATAAATCCCACCAGTAACTATTACCTAAGTTCTCCAGACGCTGCTGTGTTCTTGGTAAATAATCAGGATCAATCATATTCTGCATTTTGGAATACAGCATTCGATCTACGACCAGCTTACTGTACCAAAGATTCTGCAATGGAATATTACTCTTCAGGGTATTGGCCACCTCCATCATCCGGGTAGATTCTTTCCCCTCAATGATGTTGTTGCCCATACCTGTTAGCAGCATACCCAACTTCATGCTTTGGCCTAATAATGGGCCACTGATAAAGTCTGATGCACTTCGACCGGTTGGATCTGAAAGTGCAGACATGATGTCTCCCAGGAAGGAAAGCCCTCCACCTTTAAGAAGTGACTTACCAAAGAAATCAATCGTAAATACCGGCTCTGGATTCTTACCATTGGCCAAGTTCTGGGTCTGAACGATCAATGCACCTGCTAAAGTTTGATAAGCCAGTAGCGAAGCCAGGAACGTCACCCGGCTCTTAATATCTCCCTGGGCAAAGGCACGATGACCAATACGGAACATATAAGCCAATGGGAAGCCTTTGAACTGAAATAAGGTTCGGCCTAATTCCCCTTGGATGGTACCAGCTTCGCCCAAGTTAATGATGCTACGTTCACGTACACCTGCTTCAATAATAGCGACTGACTCCTCATTGAAGATATGAGTCTGGTATTTCATAGCAGCTTTATACCGGAAGTCAGCCAGTGCATTAGCATTGTCCTGTTTGTCCAGTGGCAAGAACTGCTTAATCACATCATCTGGTGCATTAAAGAAGTCATTCTGCGAAAGTACCGCCGTCCCATCTTCACGTTTACTTGGCTCCAACTGCTGCCATAACTGCCAATCACGTTCGGTAATACCGTTCCCCTGTAGGATCTTAATATCATCCGCACCAAGATCCTTCCAATCCGTTTTACGGGTCATTTCAGCCAGCTTATTCATATGCACCAGATTAAGCGCTCGTTTAGCACTGGCTGTCACGGCGTTTAATCCTGACACTTTCATAGTCATTGCAGCAAAGGCCTGCATACGCGCATTAAAGCGGCCTGATTTAGTGGCACTACTCACCACATCAGCATCTCCAAAGCGAGACATACCGCCTACCATCTCAGTGATACCAAGCCCAAAACGTAGGGCTTCATCACGTGTAGCACCCTGTTTCAGTTGCTTCATGTATTCAGGGAGGATGGATTTGGTATAAGACAGACCCAACATATTAGCGACCTTCTTCATACTGGCATGGTCGCCAAAGGTCGTCAGCGTGGTACTACCTAATTTAGATGCAACCATTAAGGCACGTAGGCCACCCATAACGTTACCTAAGGTTGAATCAATCGCCCGGGTATTGGCATCCAGAGTGTTATACATCGACATGGCCCGATGAGCCTGCTTATCAATTTCGCCATGTTTCAACCCATTCTGTGGATCTGCTTTCAGTTTGATCTTGGCCTCATCCAATAATGACTCAAATGTATTGCGAGGATTGGACCCAAGGTTCTGCATCATGGCCACTTCTGTACTCATGCGGTGAGTATGGTTTTTCAGAATCTCATGAAAGCCCGCCTCGTTATAGGTCCCGTACTTATTCTGATATGCCAGCCATGCATCGCCATCCTTGAAATGCAAAGCACGTGATTCCTGGTGACGATTTGCCATCTTTGAACGACCACCTACAGGTGATGCACTTGCTTTGGCCTGCTTATTCAGTACCAATAAGTCCTTGTTGGCGCCGTTGGTTGAAATTGTTTTATAGACATCTTCAAGCATGGACCTCAGTTCCAGTTCATCCATCAGCTCACCAGTCTCTTTGACATACTGATTGCGATCTAAACCGTTTAAGGCATCGTTCACCCATTCTGATTGATCTGTTAGGGCTACTTTCTTCTGATCATGTGAGGTCATAAAGCCAAAGTTATCGAGCTTCTTAATATTCCCACCAGCCCGGTTGAAGGCTAAACGCATTTCCTCCAGGGCTGCACTTACCTCCTTAGCCATCGCCGTAATTTCTTGATTATCAGACTTGCCACCAAACATGACCCGGATAATGTCATCAGTCATTGCCTTGTTCACTGACATACCAAAGCGCTCTTGTGTCTTGGTAAACACATCAGCAACCAATGACATCCAGCGACTGTGCAAGGCTTGGGATTGCTTCTCTATAGACTGGATACCACTCTGATCCGAGAAGTATGCAATCTTACGCATTAAAGCTTGGACCGGGTTTAATTTAGGATGGTTATAGATTTCGTTCTGTAGCTGGGCCTTGATGATGGCATCCCGGGCAATGTTCTGATTGTTCTTAGCGATCTGGACGGCGAGATCCGTAGCAGTTTTCTGCGCAATCGCTTCAGCACGTTCAGCAGGACTTTTAAACATCCAATCAGGATCTGTTCTGGCCAGAGTATTTTGTGCCCGGATATACAGTGATGAAATACGATTACTATCAGCTGCACTTAATTTTCTTTTACCTAATGCCTTTGCAACTTGTTCTCTACATTCAGCTCTCATGCTGCTTCACTCCCAAATCTTAATGCGCAGCTTGCCAATGCTTTCACTGCCTGAATTTCATCTTTTGCGATTTCTTCTTGCTCTTTGACATAGTCCAATAGATCTCGGGATGACATCGTCACAATTTCTTCATTCCCGTTTTCATCCAGGCGCGTAAAGGTCACTTCCATATCAGGATCTGCTTCCAGAATTGAAACCGCTTCCCTACCGTCTGCCGTGTCAGTGAATGCACCGTATTCCCCTTTGCTAGACTTGGTTAAGTCCGGCGCACCATCAACCTTAGATTTACCTGGCTTCCAGAACTCCCGTTCTAATGCCTGGGTAGCTTTATGCTGTACTGCAGTTAATTCAGGACTATCGGCTTTACCATTAGCAGGATGGGCAAATAGATCATTTCCATTACGTGTAGCCTTTACCGGGCTAATGGTGCCATCCTGATTAATCTGGCGCTGGAAGGTCGTATTAGAGGTCTTATTGTGTAGCTCTTGAATGACTCCGCCATCATCTGTTGACCGCTCTCGTTTAAGGTAGTTTTGCGATCTGGTTGGAATCCAGTTATCTAACCCTGCAGTAATTGAGTCTTGCGAAGGATTTGAATCTGGTGTCTTGGTGTCAATATCCAAAGCATTCGACTCCGGATCAGCAACCATAACCCGTTGTTGTTCTGGCTCGAGCTGGTAAAGATCAGAGTCCAATGTATCCAAATTACGACTAGCACTATTACCAGGGCCAGATAAGTCGACCTGAGGTTCAACATACGGCGTCCGGTAAGCACTTCCTTCAGAATACTGATAATGCGCCGTAGCCTTGAGGTATTCCAGATCCTCCTTGGTCAATGGAGAAGATAGGGCTTCAAACTCTTCCTGTAGTGACTTCACACTATGCTCATCTGCACTGAGTACAAAAGGCATTGCTTCTATTTCAGCATCAGATTGGGACTTGTAAGTAGGGGGCGCAGTTATATCAGACTCAAACTGTGGGAACTCTGATTCACTCCCTCGGACTTCGGTAGGCTGTGCTGCATTCTGTGAACCGACATCACTATAAATATCTGCGATTTCGTTCCAGCGTTTTTCGTATTTGGCCTTTACCTGCCCTACGGTCATACCATTGAATTGATGACTTGAAGTGATACCTTCTGCAATCTGTCTTGCAGTTTTCTTTTGGTTACCTTTACTCCAGCGTGTGGCCACATCTACAAAAAGCTCATTATCTTTGGCTTTCAAAAAGACTGGTCCACCACCCTCACCAAAGAAATGCAGGTAGTAAAGCTCCAAGCCATTCGGATCTCGGTTGAAGTGGCTGCGGAAAACCTTAGCATTATGTTCGTAGTAGTTCAGGCCTGCTTTAATTTGATCATTGCCATCAAACTTGTTTTTACCTCCCATACGCGCAAAGGTGCTGTCCAAAGTCTGAAATAAGCCAGTGGCGGACGATAGTAACTTACCGTTTCTATCCTTTGGCTGGATTGAAGTGCTGAAGGTGCCACCAGTTTCCAAATGAGAAATGACCAAGGCATCCACTGGATTGATACCTCGTTTAGAGGCTTCCTGGACAATCGTTTTTGTCCACGGTTTTTTATCAAATACAGGATTAGTCAAGACATCAGCTATTACTGGCGTTTTCTTCTCATCAGTATTGATAGCACCTGGTCTTACGAGAGCCTTCGGTGTACCTGTTAATGGTACCACTGGTGTTACTGCTTTAGGTGCGCCTGTCACTGGTGCTTTTAAGCTGACCAGCTCATCATTCAGTGCACTCTCCATTGCACTATCCAATGCATCAAAGTGTGAATTGGCCTCTTTTGCATTAGTTGGGCTAAATGGATTCGTACCTTCTGCATGCTCTATGTTGGCCTGTATATGAGCTGCATCATTCATAGTATCTACATTACTATGGTCTTTAATCTGTTCTGGCCGTAAACGCCCTTTATTCGCCCATAAGTTGAGTAGGAGTGCCATCCCGCCGTTTGCTGCTAATGTGGATGGACTTAATGCATTTTCCTTTAATGCTTCACCGTATTGAGCGACCTTCTTATTTTCATTGGTTTCAAGAAACGAACCTTCTAGATAATCACCAGCTACGCCAGCTCCAGTAGCCAGCGCAGTAGTAGCCACAGCATCAGCTACTACCGATTTAGCAACACCATGGGTAGGAATAGCAAAGCCCAGAGCATCTGTAATCCCTTTAATAGCCCCACCGGTTCGGGCCGTTTTTATGTCTGCCCCTTTATTCAGTAAGTCTGATTTTTCTGCTTCAAAGGTCTGGTACCCAAATAGTCCAGAGTTTAGAGCTAAACCAGGTACACCGCCTGTACCTAGTGTAGTGACGGCGTTCCAGCCAATACGAGTAAAATCTTTGGTTAGGCCATAAGTAAACTCACCAACTCCACCGAGATCATCAGGTTTAAAGATCTCAAGGTTTTGTGCTCTTAGAGCCGCTGCTTTCTTGTCACCACGAATCAAGGCATCCGGTGCTGTAGCAGCCTCAATGGTACCCATGGCAACTCCGGAAACCACACCTAAAGCACCGTCACTAAATCCACCGCGTTCACTTTTAGGTTTAAAACGAGGATCTTCTTGATTTAACGTTAATTCATCATCTGCTAAAAAATCCATCTTTACCTCATCTCACTTTAAATGTTAAACGTGTTTGACGCTTCTTATCGGTGGCATCCATGATGTACTTGGTACCATTCTTGAAGTAATAGACGTATGGATTTTTAGGGTCTTGCTCTAAAGGTAGATCCAAGAAGAAGTCTTTATCAGATCCGCCGTAGGTTCTGGCATTGCGGGAGTTAAAGCTTTCCAGCTGCTCACGAAAAGCCTTTTCACTAACGGTATGAGGCCGGAGTACTACAGATTTACTTCCGAAAAATCCCCCTGAAGTGAATTTGCCACCAGTTACATTGAGAATCGCTTTATTAAACAAATCCTCGTCTATGGTTTTATTTAATATGCTTCCATTTGAATCAGCCACTTTCTCTGATTTCTGAACCAAATAAGCATAGTTGGCTTTGACTGACTCCAAATAGATCTGGAAGTCTGGTTTGCCTGGTGAAGTGATGCCAGCCAGGTACGTTGCTGTGTAGGTCCTTAGGGCATTGTCATCAACTTTTACCAGGTTCTTATCCAATAGATCCTGCCCGGTAATAATCTGGCCCGCAATGTCTTGCAGCCCCCGGCTATTAAGCGAAGCAGATAAACGGTAGGCACCACTTTCACCGGCAATACTATTAATCATATCTCGTGCAGCATTAGCATTACCGGCACTAGATTTATGAAGACTGGTGAGCAAACTCAATTTGTCCCCTGGTCTGGCTTTTTCCCAGAACTGTTTTAATTCAGATTGTTGTTGAGTAGAGAAAGGATTTAACGACCCTACCGTGCCATTCAATACATTGTTCGCGTGAATAGACTTAATGTTTTTAGATAAGGCATTAATGGCATCAGGATTGCCACTCAAAATCGCATTAGTTGGTACTACTGTCAGCTCTTGGCCAGTCTTGATTGAGTACGCCAGAGCTGAATTATTTTTCTCATAGCCCAACATATTCTCATGCGTTTTAGACAGAAGGTTTAACTTCCAGCTCACGTCTTTAGCATTATCTTGCGCCGTATTTTGAGCCTCTGAACGCTTTTTACTGAGGTAAGCTTCACGCTCATCCGCTCCCAGTCTCATGAACTGCTGTACTTCAACCAAAGCTCCGCTGTACTGAACAAACTCAGACTCTTTCCCTGTACCCTTAACACGTGCTAAACGGGATTTAATCACGTCTTCACTTGGGATCAAGCCTGTTTCAATATCCGCCTTCATCTCATTAACAGCGTCTTTGGCGTCATCTTCTAACTGCTTTTGCTGTAAGGCAACTGCCCGGTTATTCTGATCGATTTGACTTGATACCCGCCCACTCCAGTAGACAGCCTGCTCTTGAGTCAAATTAGGATGTTTTGCTATTACAGCCTCGGGAGTTGATAGTTCATTTAGCTTTTCGTTATCTGACTTATTTCCTAAATAAAATGTGGATACATCATTGCCAGCACGATTATTTTTATACTCGTTAAAAGTGTCCTGGACATGAGCTAAAGGTAAATTTTTTGACTGTGCATACAGGGCCAAACCACCCCAGACTTCTTGTTCTGAAGCATTAGGATTCTTGAGATAGTTTTCTCTCATATCCTTTAACTTCACAATTGCCTGCTGCTGCTCCGACTTCTGCGCGATCGGCAAATACTTCGATGCACTCTGGTAAGAATGCTGCTCAAAATAATTATTAAAGTTCTGCTCAAACTGTTTAGGTATTAGGTCTTTGTACTGACCCTTGATTGTTTCTAAACTCTTTTGGCGTTGAACTACGGCGTCATCATAGGAAATCGCACCACTTTGCATTTTAAGCAAAAGATCATCATCGACCACACTAATGTCCGCTCCAACCTTAGAGGATTGTAATGCAAAATCAGCTTTAGCTTTTTTGTCCTGCTCTTGTTGCTGTTGTGCAGCATATTGCACTGCAACCTGGGAGACATTCTGTAATGCACCTGCGACCATCTGACCGGATTGATCTTGAGGCATTTGGATGCGACCAGCTTGTGGCATCGCATTACCAAAATTACCCATTGGGATTTTAGCCATTTATCGACCCTTCTAAATCTAATTAATAGAGTCAATTTAGAACGATATTGGCATTCAAAAAATGGGTATATTCAGTCCAGGAAAAAGGAGCTAATGCTCCTTAATTTACTGATCAATAATCTATATGCTTGGTTTATTTCCAGCCACTAGTAGTGTTGGGCGATGCTGCACTCGTAATTGCAGCTTGCTGTTGTGCAGTAGCTTTTGCTTTTTTAATATCGGCAACCCCATTCGCACCTGCAGCAACCATGTTAATTGGTGTCGTAATTCCTGCCATCATCGCGTTACGCCCATATACACTGGCTTCTGCCTGTAACCGCTGAGAACTGTTATAACCAGTGATCTCGGCCATATTCGCATCATAGTTAGCATCAAGCTCTATCTGGTCGTTAATGACTACCGCCGTCCCTTCATGCACATCAAGGCCATTTTCCGCAGCTGCTGCACGTGCACGGCTCTGTACCTTATCCTTTTCCTTGCGGATTCGCTCTGCCTCTAAACGACCACGTGCAAGCTGTGCTTTAGAGTCAGCTTCTGCCTGATCTTCGGCATGCTTATTTGATGTATAAGATGAATATCCTGTTATTGCAGTACCTACTACTGCCGCTGCTGCCGCTACTGCTGCCCAACTCATGAAGTAAACTCCTCAATGCTGCGACCTATAGAAATTAAGAATTCTTCTTCCTTCCCTTCCGGAACAATTACTTCTTTTTCAATTTCTTCTAAATCTATGCTTTCAGTCGGATGGATCGTCATGCAAGTAGAATCCTCATGAAAATAAGCCACTCGCTTTGTTCCAGGCATTGTTCGCTGAATACATGGGGCTTTAATGTGCTCAATACCATTTTCAGTCAACACACTTAAGCTACCTGTTAAAAACAAAATAAAATGTTCTGTCCGATGCATTTTACTTACAACTAAAGTGCCTGCTTTAGCACTAAATTCTCTTAGGTAAAGCTTAGGGCCAAAATGATGAACTAATCCTGTATCCGCTGTTTTAATTTCACCAGATTCTATTTTTTGCTCTAGTTCATTCTGCAAATTAATTGCAGCACCTACATAAGATTGCTTGTGAGCACCACCCATCACGTAAGCTAAGAAATCTGTATCCTCTGGTGAGATAATTTCACTCATATCTATTTCATCCAATTTCTAATCATTAATGGCAATTTAGAACGCATACAGCCATCAAAAAATGGGTATATTCAGTCCAGTGGCAGTAGCCTAATAAACGGATCGCGCCGTTTGGTTAAGTTGATGATTGATATTTCTAACGCCGGACTTACGACCAATTGAAAGCGACTCCAACACTGGCTTTATCAGCTGAATCTTTTTAACGATCCGGTCTAACTCATATTCAAATGTATTTCGATTAAGGAAGCGTTTGTATTCTTGGTCCGGGTCAAGGTAATGCGCCGTAATAATCAAGGCATTCGGGCAGGGATTCAGATTTTTTAGAATTGAATAGAGACTCTCAAAATAGAACGCCTTAGCATTCTTTTCTGCCACATCGGTTAGATGATGTATGAGCTCGTCCAGGTGTGAAACGATCTTGAGCAACTGTTCCTTGTACTTGATATTAAATAACCGTACTGGCTCTTTACCCTCGATCTCTCTCTGAAACTCACAGATCAGGTATTCAATCCCATTACAAAGTGAGATTGATCTTTTCATTTCATCATCATTTAAGGGTGTAAATGTTGGTCGTTTTAATGTCATGGCCTAGAGACTCCGGTGTGGCACTCGTGGAATATCGTGATTGTTTTTTTCTGTGATTGTTTTCCATAGATCCATGAAAGCTTCACCTGCCTCGAAATTAGGTCGGCCTCGTTTGGTCCATTCAGATACAGAGCTTGACCCTGAGATTGGAAGCAAGTAGGCAATCCTTTCAACTGTAAATTCATGCTGCTCAACTAGCTCTCGTACCATTGCCATGTAGTCTGGTGGCCGGTACCGACAGCGAGCTTTTAACAGGACAAGCCTTTTAGGTGCTTCAAAATTATTTAGTTCTACGTAAATACCCACGCGGTTCTCCAGTCCCCTTTTTAATGTAATTAGCACGTAATTCAACTGACTAAAAAATGGGTGTATTTCGACAAAACGCGCGCGCGCGCGAGGGAGAGAGCAAAACACTATATTTTTAGCTGCTTCCAATTCCTCAAAGGAGGCTCTTATATTCCTCCATATTTTTGATAGCTACGGCGAACATGACCTAATTGGATAGAATTAATAGCTAGCACTCATATAACGCTCTAATTTTGCGTATTAGAGCTTTTAAATTTCTCATGTACATTTGGTCATTTTTCTTATTAGAATTACTCTGTGAGGAACTGGCTGCAAAATTAAGCTATAGATTTATTCACTTTTAGATATTTTTCAAAAATTACTAGCTTCCATCAAAATCCCAACTTAAAAACGTTCTAATGAGCACTTGAAAAGTTGAGCTTTTCTTCTCAGAGAAACTGACAGATTCTTTGATAGGTTCATTGATAGGTTCTGCATCCCAAAAACGGGTACATTCAAAATCCCAAAAACGGGATCGTTCAAAATACCAATATTGGGAATATTACCGTTTTCGGAATGATCCCAATATTGGATAGATTAAATAGCAGACATAAAACTTAGTCACATAGAGATAGTTTTTCGGTATGAGCATACTTTCATGACTTGTATTTAATATGATCAACTAATAATCTGGATCTTTATATTTTTGAACTAGATTACAATGTCAATTCAATCCATATCTTCAACTATTTCAAGGCTTAATAAAGAGCTAGCCGATGTAACTCATAGAATGAGTTTAGAGCAGACAAAAGCAAGTAATGCCACTACCAAGATCATTCAACTTCAAACATCTATCACAAAGACCACTACAGCTAGCACACTAAAAACTAAGCTTTCTGAAATCAGCAGAAAAGAACAGGAAAATGCACAGATCCAGAAAAAACTTTCAGATCTGCAAAAAAAGAAAACTGATATCCAAAACAAGTTATTAAAAGAAAATCAGAACTTGGCCAAAGCTGAAGTATTAGAACGTAAAAAATTAGATGCCCTAGCTAAAAAGCAACAAAAAGAAGAGATTGAGCATCAAAAAAAATTGAAACGTGAAATTGAAAGTATCAAAGCATCCACCCAGCATATCACTGGTGCCACTGCATCCCCTTATCTCGATGTCACACCAGAACCAGAACCTGAATACGATTTATTCATCTCCCATGCTTCAGAAGATAAAGATGACTTTGTGCGCCCTCTAGCCGAGACATTACAAGGGCTGGGTTTAAAGGTTTGGTATGATGAATTCTCTATGAGAGTTGGAGATAGTCTGCGTCGGAAAATTGATAGTGGTCTAAGGAATTCACGATATGGAACTGTAGTTTTGTCAGCAGATTTCATAAAGAAAGAATGGACCAACTATGAATTAGATGCATTAGTGGCCAGAGAAATGAACGGTCATAAGATGATATTGCCAATTTGGCATAAGATCACCAAAACTGATGTGATGAACTATAGTCCAAATCTAGCGGATAAAATTGCCTTGAATACTTCTGTTAGCACTATCGAAGAGATTGCTCATCAATTGGCTGATGTCGTATTAGATAAATAAAACTCCAATAGCTTGATTAGATCAGGATGCTATTCAAGCTATCTATTCGCTTTTAACGATTGAAGCAGAAATTTAAGAAGCAATGAATGATTGTGTCTTTTTATCCCGTCTCAAATGTTGGTCTTTAGAATTCTGTCTAACCTGTTTATTCAAATAAATCTTATCTGCATTTCGACATACCAATTCAAACTCTTTCATATTCTGAGCCTTTTTAGCAGTAAACCGTACATAGTGAAGATTTTGAGGGAAATACATTTGATTTAGCTTCTTATGGTTTGGGTCCCTGCTATTTAATTTTGATCTGGTCTTGGCCTGTAACTTTCCAATTTGGTGCCGGGTACCATGGAAATTACCATGTGCACTTAATCGATATGTAGCTTCTTTTAATCGATCTGCCTTACCTGTAGAGATTAAATCAATCTTCTTATCTAACTCCCTTTCAGCCGACTGCATAAAATCTTTTGATAGATACCAGGTGTAGCGGACTTTCTTCTGAGAATAACGCTGGAAAAATTCCAAGTGCTTTTTACGAACTCCACGTAACACCCTGGTCAGTTCTTTTAATCGATCGTTATAACCCGTATTAGCATCAAACTTAATTCCAAACTGATTTAATAGAAAATGACTTACAGAGGTTTTATTCCAGCGAGTGTGTTTATTTTCAAGAAAAGCGAAACCAAAATTTTTATTAATGCCAGCTAGACGATTTAATTCAAAATTATCGAACGGTTTAAATATCCGGTAAGTTGAATTCTTATTACTATCAATTGTCTTTGTTCGGATTGTCTTGGTATTAAATATCACTCCAAATTGTTCCGGGTGATAATAGGTCTTAGCAAATTGAGGCTTAAGATCGCTGAACTCTATGTATTGTCCAAGTACATAATCACCATAGCGTAGCAGTTTCTCTTTTTTGACAGTTAAAATACTGTTGAGCTTTTGCTTTTGCACCATACTAGAATTTTTAGCGAGTATTTCTTTTAGCGTCAGCTTACATCTTCGTGCTTCTCTATAGCCTGTAGTAAACAACCAGAATTGGAATACATCATTCCTTGCCGGATCATAATTGATAACCAAACTCCAGACCGGTTCCCCATAGTCTGATTTTCTCTTACGCAAAGAATCATCCAAATTGAGGCCATACTCCAGGATTAATTTTGGAATGACAGTATGGAACTTTGAAAAACTAACAGAATCAGAGAACCAAAACTTTGCACTGCCGTTAGAAATGCACTGCATTAAGCTTAAAAGACAATCATTTTTCGTTGTGGTGTAGTAGATCATTATTCATTCAAAAGTGTGTTTTTATGCGGAAAGCATAAAAGTTTATCTTTGATTTTGAAATAACAAATTCTCTTATTTTATTTAAAAAGATGATTTATTGACCACACATGGTATTTCCATAAATAAGAGTTCCTGTTCACGATTGAAGTAAAGATCAAATGTCTTAAAAAAAGTTCAACCTCAACATCCCTATTGGACTGGCAAGTTCCTAAAAATTGATGAACATCGGATTATAAAACCGTTGGCCTATTAACTTAGCAATAGAATGACAAGACCATAGGCGAGGCCAACAGACTACAAAAATGCTTAGAGTTACCACCAGCACTCCATTAGCCGAGATTAAACCCGATGTCTTGTAATTGCTTTCAGATTTAATTTTCGTAATATTATCTCAATCATTTTTATTGCTCCTCGCATGTTACAGAGGCCAATTCAGAATAAAACTAACTTCTGGATCCCAATAAATATTGATAGATGAGTTCGAGCAAAAGAATTTATGGACCTTCTTGCTGTGGGTCAAACCAAGTTTTAAAGACTGCTAATGAAAGGCTATATTCCTAAGCCAATTAGAATTACGGAAAAGATGTTTTCTGGTATGAGTCAGTGGTAAAAAAGAAATGGAAAAGTTTAAAGATAGGCCTGAGTAGCATCAATTATGTTTAAGCACAAATACATCATTACATTAGAAAGTGACTCCCCCCCTCGAATCTGCTTAGGAGATAAAATATACGGCGCTACAGTTATTGCATTAGAGACAGAACAATATCCTGATCTTGTAGACTTAGCCTGGCTCACTAAACGCTTTCCAATGTCCAGAGAAGCACTCTCTCAAAAACTCGAATTATTTAATGTAGGCAGTACCGGGAAGAAACTTTACGATCCAAATATTGTAATTCCCTTTCTTAAAATGAACATAAAAAATAGAAGAGGAAGACCAAGGAAAAATTAACAAATGAAAATGCGAGATCCTAAACTTAATACTTTCACCATGCTATGCATGCGTTACGTATCGCCAGTTGTTCATTTGGACACCATTATCCAAGATTATTTCACGCATATGGATGTCAAAACAGCGCGTAAGAAAGCTAACTTCCATGACCTGCCATTTCCAGCATTTAAAATCGAGCAATCCGCTAAAGCACCCTGGATGGTCCGGCTTGAGGATTTTGCCATCTATTTAGATCAACAATATGCCCTGCATCGCCATGATTATGATGCAATGAACTCTTAGACAAAATATAGATTGATATGCCAATATATAGTTGTTGGAAAAGTATCCAATAAAAGATATAACTCTCATGATTTATATATTTTTTCTTTTTATTGTTTTGGGGATCTTATGTCGTACATCATCAAATTGGTTTCAGAAAATTGCTACATCATCCCTGATGATGATTGGTTAACCACTACAGAATCACAGCAAGAAGCTATTGAATTAGGCTTATTTGATGATATGGAATCCGCAGATGAAACAGCTCAAAGTTTTAGTGGTGGTATGACCAGAGGCATCGATTACATAATCCAGCCAGTTTCTAAAGACCCATACCATGTTGTTGAAATTATTATTCCTGAAGAAATTGCCCCTAGACTAAAAGATATCAATAGCTTCATTAAGAGTGGTAAGGCACATATATTCCTTACTAATGTAACGACTGCAAATGATGCTATGGATGGCTTTACTCGCTACGGCGTTTCTACTGGAGCCAATGCTGTTCTTTATAAAATTGATCAATACGAAGCTCGTAAAGAGGCGATTTCAGACTACCTCGATCACCGATTTGGCGATCAGTGGGAAATTAAACTCGTATCGGTACGTATGTAATAAATTGAAGTCATAAGAATTTAAGCGTATTCAGCTTCTTATTTAGGTAAAACAAACTGCGAACCCGATAAAGCATAGTTTAGTGGATAGGGCTGTATCGGGATTTTTAATATTAATAGAGGGTATAAATATGTCAGGTGGTGAAACAGCCCGGATTGCTGAAATTGCTGAAAGATTATCACTAGAAATTTTTTCTTTTTTTAAATGGAAAACATTACCTATTGGATTAATGAACCAAAATTTTGATTGTGTACATAAAGATCAGCATGCTGTTTTAAAAGAAAAGCAAATCACCAATTTGAGAGCTGAATTTGAACAACACTTACTAAATGAACAGAAAAAAGGTACAGATGAAGCTACTCTTGCTATATTGAAAGCTGAACAAGAACTGACAATTAAAGAACTTTCGGATAAAAAAAAGGAGGATTTGAAAAAAACTCATCCTGTCGATGCAGTATTTTTTTATAGTGATCCATATACTAAAAATAAAGTATTTTTTAATTCTGATCTGAAAAGTTATCAGCAAACCTCCATAAACCCTACTTCTATAAGGTCCACTTTAGCATCTCTAGCTCAGTCTATTCATTGTGCAAGAGATTCAGAAGAATGGAATATAAGATATAATTGCCAATTCAGTGGTGAAGTCAGAGGCTTATTATTTTTATTAAATCATGATGGAAAATATACATCTGATATTCGTGATCATTTTAAAAAGAAAAGTAAATCAGAAGAGCAACGAGTCATCATAGATAATTTAAAAATTCAACCAAATCAAATGATCCATATTATGGATCCTGCTACAATCTGCTATCTAGATACCATCCGAAAAGATACAGCATACCTTACATCTATCAACAAGTTCCCTCACCCACGTACGGATTGGTTTTTTTTCTATCCAGATTTAAAAATTAGTAGACCTATCCCTGATACTGCAGACAGCCCCGCCACAATCGAAATGATATTAGGCCCTTTTTTAATTATTAAATATAAGGAATTTGAAAGAAATGATGAAAGTCGTCGAGAGAAAGAAGGTTTCTTAATTTATTACAAATTATCAGGTGCTAGTAAAGAAGAGTTTTTATTCTTTTTAGACACTTTATCAAGCTATCAAATATTTAAGCATAATATAAATATAAATATAAGAATGATAAACTCAGATCCACACCCTCAATTTGAAGAAAATTTCAACAATGCGATTGAACATTATATTGAAAATTGGCAATTAAATTCTGAATCTGCAAGAATTTTTAAGAATATTAATTTTTCATTAGTTGAAAACATTTCTACAAAGTTTTTAACAAAGCCTATTCTTTATAGAGAACTATAAAATGACGAATTCAAAAAACATTATTTGCCCTGATGACAAAGATATTTATACTACATTACAGAGTAGTAATATAAATAACACAGTATTGGAAGAATTATTTCTTAACCATTATACCTTAACAAGTAATCGGGGTGATAGAGAGAAACGGGCTTTAAAATTTTCCAGATCAACTCTTTCATATAATGATTATGTAACCATTAAAGGTATTTTTGATAAGGAAAGAAAACGTAAGGAAACGACAAAGGGCATTTTATTAGGTACCAATTTAAACTTATCAGCTGTTAGGGATGTCTTAGAACAAGAAAAGCCTGCTCTTAAGGAATTGAATCATACATCTGATCTTAAAATTATTCCTGTTGGGAAAAAAATAAGTATTAAAGTTGATTATATTATTTACGATTTTTCAAAAAACCTATTTAATGGGCAAGATCATCTTTCAACAGAAATTATTTTAAATTTTGACAATAATTCTCAAGTATTTATTGAGTCTACTAATGATAAAATTGTTGATAGATGGCAAAGAAAAATTATTGAAATAATCCAAAAAAATACTGATAAAGATGTTTATGAAGAAATTGAAATTTCTCTATTTGGAATTCATGACCAAGAAAAGAAATTGAAGTTTTATTCCGATTTAATTGAAAATATTTCAGGATTTTCTTACGAAACTGTAGTTGACGTTTATGTAAGCAGAAAAAAGGAAGAAGATAATTCAGAAGATATTCAAGATGATACTCCCACTGAAGATATTAATAGATATATCAAAAAAGCATCATTTAAAGGATCCAAGTTATTAGATTCTGAAACTGTTTTACAGCTACTGTCTAAACACTACCATATTTATCGAATTGTGTGGCAATCAACTGATACAATTAAAATGAATGAAATGTATCAATTTGAGGTCAGATTTAATAATCCTGAAGACTGCACAGACTTTGCTTATTCAGTTCATGGTAAGTTTGTTGATGGAATGTCTAAAATAACCAATGTTCCTTTTGAAGAAACAAAAGTGATAACTTCTAGGATTTTTCAGAAAGCACGCGAATTGATGGATGAATTAAATCAAGAACTAAAATTGGAAAATATTATAGATGATGAAACATTATTTTCCAAAACAAATTTAGACTGAGAATTTAAATATGGAAAGACTAAATTT
This sequence comes from Acinetobacter lwoffii, assembly GCA_002332985.1. Taxonomy (GTDB): domain Bacteria; phylum Pseudomonadota; class Gammaproteobacteria; order Pseudomonadales; family Moraxellaceae; genus Acinetobacter; species Acinetobacter lwoffii_N. Next base: position 27,077 of record DDAT01000042.1, read on the forward strand.
CTACAAACTAAATATAAAACAGGATTTCTATAGTTTTAAGAAATCCTTAATTACCAATTCTAATGATATTGATGTTGGTTATATAAATCTTATCGATTCCAAAGATAATTTTATTCACGCAAATTATTATAAAAAAATATTATTCAATGAGAGAATTTTAAATCCTTTAGGTGATTATGAAAATATTAGTTATTATAATTATCAAAATATTGAATTTTTCATATTTTTAAATAAAGAAAATACAACTTTGACGATCATAAACCAACCAAAAAGTATTAAAAACTTTCTTTCTTTTCTAAAAAAATGTGACAGTTTGTTTTTTTCAATCGATAATTATTCAATTGATATTTTAAAATCACTTGAAAATAATACATTAAAAGTTTTGAAAGCAAAATTTATTGATGTTGAATTAACTACAAACTCTTTCGCCAACATTGAAATAAATTCAAGTAAGGATGCACTATCAGATTATCAATTATTAAAATTGAGAGGGGCTAGTGAATTAATTAAAGTGAAAGTGATAGAAAACTATAGAAATACATTTATTGAATCTGAGTTCAATAATAAAGCAACTTTTTCTATTAAAGTTGATCATTTAGATTTCAATCTTATAAACTACTTTTATGATAAATATATAAATCCATCAATTTAAATATTAACTTATCGATATAATATACAAAGCTATAAAAATAAAATTACTTAGCTTACAATAAATTATCTTTTGATAATATTGATCTCTTATATAATTAAAAATACTTCAATCTTCAAATTCATGGGGACTTGGTGAGTTTAGAGTTGTTGTCAGCTAACAGATTAGCTCTCTACCCACCCCAGCGGTGGGTTTTCTTTTTCCCAATCTCGCCTACAATTCAAAGCCCAATAACAATAAAACCATAACTATGAAGCACATCACGTTTATCACCCTACTCTTATCTTTAACTTTTACCGGCTGCCAAAAGCAATTTAATGATTCTGAGACGGACTTACCTCTAGGTCAAAAATCGCCAGATACCATTCAATTTGAAGTAGCTGATCAGAAAATTGGCTTCTTCCTGAATAAATTAGATAACCCTAAAACGCCATTGAGAGAGCGAAAGCAAATTCTCTGCAAAGACTACCCAGAAATGTACGCAAAAAAATATGTCCCCGCCCTATTGAAACGTTCACAACAATATAATCGGGAAGAGTTAGAACTCGATCTTAAGAAGGTATTAGACTTTTATAAAGTGAGGGACGGCATAAAATGTTAGCAGGCTTACACCTGCCAATATCAGTTCAATTTCCCTTTCACAGAGTAGTCAGTTCTTCCAGGGTTACCAGCTTATAACCGCCTTCGAAATCATCCTCTGCTGGCAACGGATCATCTTTAAACCCCATCCAAGATTCAAGTGTATGGTCATCAGGATGAGTGTAGATCGCCGTAGCACCGTTGCGGTCTATGAACTTCTGGCTACCTTCAATTTCCATTTCAAAGCCATTCCACTCATACCCCATTATAAATAGCCATTCCTGAGCTTTATCAAATTCTTCATTTGTCGGCGTAGTTATACATAATCTTTGCATCATTCTTATTTCAACTCTTATTAAAGGCTTAAACCAATTTTTATATAAAATCTGTGCAATCGTAGAAATATCAACATAATAGAAGAATTTTTTAGAAATTATGAAATATTAGATTACAAAGTGGTGAAATTAATTATGAGTACATAAATGAGTACACGAGACATGATTTTCACTTATATTATTTTTTAAAATCAAATACTTAATATATTAATATGGTGCGCTCAGCGGGACTCGAACCCACGCCACAGGCTTCGGAGACCTGTACTCTATCCAGTTGAGCTATGAGCGCATCTTTTTTGGATCGCGCACATCATAACAAAAAAAAGCATAAGGTAAAGCAACTATCTCTAACTTCATCATTTTTATGCTTAAGCTTTATACAATGTTCCAAAACAGCAACACAGAATTGCGTGTGAATCACTTGGCTTATTTTGCGAGATCACTCACAATATCTCAACTTTTCACCATTTGAGATATTCATGACTGATGCACTGATCTTAAGGGATGTGTCAAAGACCTATCGCAATAGCTTTCAGGCATTGAAAGGAATTAACTTAAATGTACCAGAAGGTGAATTTTATGCGCTATTGGGTCCTAATGGCGCAGGAAAATCTACTACCATCGGTATTATCAGCTCATTAACAAAAAAAACCTCCGGTACAGTCGAAATTTTTGGTCATAATCTGGATACCCACTCCTCTCAGGCCAAACAGTGCCTAGGCGTAGTGCCTCAGGAATTCAACTTTGCCCAGTTTGAAAAAACCTTTGATATTTTGGTGACTCAGGCAGGCTATTACGGCATTCCTAAAAAAATTGCACAGGAACGGGCGGAGCTTTATCTGACCAAACTGGGTTTATGGGAAAAGCGTGCCACTCAGGCCCGCATGTTATCGGGCGGGATGAAACGTCGCCTGATGATCGCGCGTGCCATGATGCACGAACCGAAACTGCTGATTCTGGATGAACCGACGGCTGGTGTTGATATCGAGTTGCGTCGTTCGATGTGGGAATTTTTGAACGAGATGAATGAAAAAGGCACTTCCATCATTCTGACCACGCATTATCTAGAAGAAGCGGAAATGCTGTGTCGCCGTATTGCGATTATTGATCGCGGTGTGATTAAAGAAGACACCACCATGAAAAGCTTCCTGAGTCAGCTCAATGAAGAATCGTTTATTTTTGATCTGGCCGAACCGATTGAACCTTTGCATCTGGATATCATCGGCGTGCGTTTTAACCTGATCGATCCGATGACTTTAGAAATCACCATGGACAAGGCACATACCATGAATGATCTGTTCCAATTGCTGGAATCACAGAATATTCAGGTACGCAGTATGCGCAATAAATCCAATCGTCTGGAAGAACTTTTTGTGAAAATGGTCGAGAAAAATCTGGATGGAGCTGCGCAATGAACATTAATCAGCTCAGCGTAGCTTTATATACCATTATCTATAAAGAAGTGCGTCGCTTTATGCGCATCTGGCCACAAACCCTGTTGCCACCTGCAATCACCATGAGCCTGTACTTCGTGATCTTTGGTAATCTGGTCGGCTCACGCATTGGAGAAATGGGCGGCTATAGTTATATGGAGTTCATTGTGCCCGGTCTGATTATGATGGCCGTGATCACCAACAGCTATGCCAACGTCTCATCTAGTTTCTTCAGCTCAAAATTCCAGAAAAGCATTGAAGAACTGATCATGAGTCCGGTACCGATGCATGCCATTTTATGGGGTCATGTATTGGGCGGTGTGATTCGTGGGATACTGGTGGCAATCATTGTCAGTACCGTGAGCTTATTTTTTGCCGATTTATACATCACCAACTGGTTTGTGACTATATATACAGTCTTGATTACTTCCCTGCTGTTTTCCTTGGGTGGTTTTATCAATGCCGTCTATGCCAAATCTTTCGATGATATCTCGATCATCCCGACTTTTGTTTTAACACCACTGACCTATTTAGGTGGTGTGTTTTATGCTATTTCGAGCTTAAGCCCATTCTGGCAAAATTTATCTTTAATTAATCCTGTCGTGTATATGGTCAATGCGTTCCGCTATGGCATTTTAGGACATAGCGATGTCAATGTCGCCATTTCACTGACAGTAATTACCTTATGTTGTGCCGTGCTGTATGCAGTGGCCTATCATTTACTCTCCCGTGGTTCAGGAATGCGTGAATAATGAGTGTAGAACAATCTCTCCTTGGTAAAGACACCAATTACCCGACAGAATATCATCCTGATGTTCTGTTTCCGATTTCACGCGCGCCTGCCCGTGAACAATACGCACATGTCGAAGCGATTCAGCAAGGTGCAGACTGGTGGCATGTGTTTGAAATTTCCTGGTTAAATCCAGCAGGTGTGCCACAAGTCGCCATTGGCCGCATTAGCTTGCCAGCGTCCTCGCCGAATCTGATCGAATCTAAATCTTTGAAGCTGTATTTCAATAGCCTGAATTTTGCCAAGTTTGCATCTAAAGAGGCCTTTATCGCGACCGCAGAAAAAGATTTATCTACTGCGGCTGAAGCTAAAGTTAAACTGCAACTGTTTCAGGTTGATGAGCTAGAGATCAGCAAGCCTGAAGGCATCTGTATTGATGAGCTGACACCTGAGCGCCTAGAAAATCATCCAGATGCCAGTTTATTGGCTTTGGATTCGGATGATGCAGCAGAAGGTGAAATCCAGCTGTATTCACATTTACTCAGAAGTAACTGCCCAGTCACTGGCCAGCCGGACTGGGGAACAGTTTTTATACGTTATCAAGGTAAAAAACCTTGTTATAAGAGTATTTTAGCTTATATTATTTCCTACCGTCAGCATAATGGGTTCCACGAACAATGTGTGGAGCAGATGTTTGCCGATATCTGGCAGCAACTGAAACCGGAAAAGCTGATGGTCTACGCAACCTATACACGCCGTGGTGGATTGGATATCAACCCTTGCCGTGTATCGGATTTAACATGGATGCCTCGCCCTATTCGTTTAGCGCGACAATAAAAAACATTGAGGTTGAACAATGCCATTTTTTGGGTTTATTCCTTCTGCAGAGCTTTTAAATACAATTCAGACTGCACAAAAAAACAAAAATTCAAGTGAGCCGCTTTACCCATTGCGTGATAAAACCGCATTGATGATTAATGATGAAATTATTGATGCGATTCTTACCGAGCTGGTGCGTCGCTTTCCTGCCAGCGATAAACGTGATACTGCGGAAAAACTGGCTGGCTATATCAAGTCGACTGTTGCGGTTTTACTGAAGCAGCTATTGAGTAAAGCGCCGAACGATGTGGTCAGAGAGTCAATTGCATTCTCTGAGCGCAGTCTGTTTAAAGATCCTGAAGGACATTTCCGCATTGGTGAATCACTGGATGCCAGTCTGGTGACGAATTTAAAACATCATTACGCAGAACTTAAAGCCGGTCAGACTATTGATAAACAAGCGTTCAGCAACCTGTACAAGCAATTTGGTGAAGCGACAGTACGACATTTTATGGTCGACTTTAATAAAACCCTGGATCTTGGCATGATCAAACGCAAGGCAGCAGATATTGGCGCATCTGCAGTGATCAAGGCCATCAATATGGCAGCAGATAAAATCATTCTGAATTTGAATAAAGATGAGCTGCGCGCCATGGCCGAATATCACGACACTTTGTTCTATACAGAATAGTTCAAGATTTTCTACAAATCTTGAGGAATTAGCCTGACTTCGGTCAGGCTTTTTTATGATCAGTGAAATAGCTTGTTACAGATAAGCGACTCTATAAGACAAACTGCCGTAAAAATAGCCAATCCATCGCTATTTTTGTATAAGCGGCTAGGTCTCTTATTCATCCGAATGTTATCTTTAATCTGGCACTTTAAGCCTCACGATTGAAAAAATTTTATCAATCTTTTTCATGGCATGATTCAAATGACATCGCCAGCAACTCATCAAAAAAACTGGAAATCGTAGCAAGATGTTGAAATCGGATTTTTATAAAAAGTTTAAGCAGCTTTCAATCGCACTTACCGCATTTGGTCTCAGCAGTTTGAGTCTGGCCAACGATTTCCAATATCACCCTTCTTATGCCGCTTTTAAGCAGAATGCCATGCAGAGCTATGGGCTAAGTGCCCAGCAAGTAGATTCCGCCATGAGTGGGACGCGTAACCTGCCCAATATCATCAATATCATGAATCGCCCAGGTGAAAGTAAGCCTTGGTATTCGTATAAGACTAACTTCTTAGCTGAATCTACCATTCAGCGCGGCGTACGTTTTAAACAGCAATATGCAGAAACGCTTAACCGTGCTGAACAGCAGTTTGGTGTACCACAGGCGATCATTCTGGGCATTTTAGGTGTAGAAACCGGTTTTGGTAGCAACAAGGGCTCTTTTGTCACTCGTGATGCCCTAGCAACCTTAGGGTTTGGCTATGAACGTCGTGCCCAGTATTTTCAGGATGAACTGGCTGCTTTAATTGCCTGGTCGTATAGAGATGGGGTTGCCACCTCTTCTGTGGTGGGTTCGTATGCCGGCGCTGTTGGCTATCCGCAGTTTATGCCGAGCAACATTCCAAAATTCGGCGTGGACTACGATGGCAATGGTCATATTGACCTGCGTAACTCAGCGGTAGATGCGATTGGTTCGATTGCCAACTATCTGGCACAGCATGGCTGGCAGCGTAATCAGCCCATTGCCTTTCCGGCACGTTATACCGGTTCAAATCCAGATACCGTGATTGCCAAGGATCTGACTCAACCTACCCCCTATGGTGTGTTAAAAACGCAAGGCATCAGCCCAATGAATCCAATCGTAAAAATTGACGATCTGGATCTGGTTAATGTAATTCAATTACAAGAAAATTATGGCTCGATTTACTACATCACTTATCCAAATTTTCAAGTGATTACCACCTATAATCGCAGCCGTATGTATGCCACTGCTTTGTGGTTATTAGGTACCGAAATTACCAGCCGTTAACACTAAAAATTAATACAAATTATGAAAGTCAACATTTTTATGGGTTAATTTGTGCATATTTTAAGCAATTTTAATATTATGTTACAATATTGATTATTTTTTGATCAATCATTGTTTATTTTGCGTTCTTTTTTTAACTATTTTAATTAAACACTAGACAGGGTATTGCTGGCATGAATATTATCCATTTCGTTAAATGTAGTTGCATAAGTTAAATATCAGGCATGTTTACATGGTTTTTCAACCATTTATGAACAACCAATAGATATGCTGTTAGGAGTTGATTCGATGCATTCTTCAATTTTGAAGTCTTTTATGGCCATTGCTACGATCGTCACGCTGACGCAATCGCAGGCAGATATGGTTCCGTCATCTTCATTCACCAATGAAAATGACAATTCGCGTCTTGCCACGCGAGTATTAAATAAAGAAGCTCAAAGCTTCAATTCAAATTTCACAAATTTGAACAGCCTTTCAATCACTGAGCGTTCTGGCGATAAAGTTCGCCGTGAAACCATTGCAGCGAAAATTGAACTTCCTGCAGAAGAGCCTTCAGTGATTGAAAAACTGAATACAGTGGCTTCTAATACTGTACGTAAATTCAGTCAGACAGGTACAGCGTCTTGGTATGGTCGTCAATTCCACGGCCGTAAAACTGCAAGCGGTGAAACCTTTGACATGAACGCAATGACAGCTGCTCATCGTAGCTTGCCATTGAACTGCTATATTCGCGTAACCAACCGTAATAACGGCAAGAGCGTCGTGGTTAAAGTAAATGACCGCGGTCCTTTCCATGGTAACCGTGTTGTTGATTTATCTTACGGTGCTGCGAAACAGTTGGGTATTACCAGTGCCGGTACTGCAAAAGTCAGTATTGAACGTGTCGCTGGTCCAAATTCTTAAGATTTGACCTGCAACACATTTAACAAAGGCCACAGTAATGTGGCTTTTTTATTGTGCTCATTTTTCCAGAAGAATATAAACGCCCCTGCTCAGCCCTATCTTAAAGTTCTTTCAAGAAAATTTTGGTAGGCTCATCTTGCCTGATAAAATTCACTCGTTTGCATGATTAACTTTTGACCACACCCGGATTCTGCTTTATATTTCCAGATAAGCAAAACATGTTCATGGAATGGAGCGAAGAATGAAAACAATATCTGAATGGTTTGATGAATATAGTGACAGCCATCAAAATAAAACCAACAAGCTGATTCACTGGGTCTGCGTACCAACCATCTATTTTTCGATTATTGGCATTCTGGCGCATTTCAGCGCTTTGCTGACTACCCTGCTACTGGTTTTGGCTTTTATCTTCTATGCACGCCTGGATCTTGTTTTGGCAGTAGCGATGGCTGTATTAACTTTAGTAATGGCCTGGCTCATCCGGATTCTACCAGTCGGTACCGGTTTCTTTCTTGCCCTGTTTGTCTTGGCCTGGATTGGCCAATTTTATGGGCACAAAGTGGAAGGTAAAAAGCCTTCATTCTTCAAAGACCTCCAATTCCTCCTCATTGGCCCAATTTGGTGCATGGATGCCTATTTAGGTAAAATCCTACCGAACTGGAAATCACGCCATAACAGCGCAATTATGAGCGTTTAAACGCTATATTCGATTTATCCAATTGGAAGAACCTTATTGATAGGTTCTTCCTTGATGTTTTAACCAGCCATCGACATGTTTTCGCGCAGGGTCATGATGCGTCCAGTGAATCACTCCGCCCTTGTCACTGTATTCATATTCTCCATAAAACTCGACCTGATCCTGTCTTTGAATATTCTGAATACGCGGCGCCAGATCGATATTATGCGCAACCAGTACAGTTTGACCATTTTGTAATTCGAGGATGAACTTTTGATGACGCGATCCTTCATGATCATCTGGTAAAACAGCAACCACCTGCCCGCTTGAACGGACCTGTAGATCACTCTGGCGCTGTTGAAACGCCCGTGCAATTCGGTCCAGATCATCAGTCGTTTGAGAGGGTACTAAATTAGGCTCTGAATCAAGCGTTTCAGTTGTAGTATCAGATGCGGATGGAATAAGTGGTTGGGATTGTTGTAGATCCAGGCCCAGATAAGCAGCAATCAACAGTGCAATGACTGCACCGATGCTCAGATTGGTTTTATTTGGCATTTTTATAACTTTTTTATTAAATGATGAATACATGATCTGAGCTCTATCACCAAACCCAAATCCTATTCTTGAATTGCTGATGAAGAATAAATCAACATAAAAAAGCCCCATCAATGAGATAGGGCTTTTTCTAATTCCTCAGGAATTATTTTGCAGCAGCTTGAGCAGCAGCAACTTCTTCAGCGAAGCTCATTTCTGCTTTTTTCTCAATGCCTTCACCAACTTCGAAACGAACGAAGTTTGCAACTGTAGTACCAGTTGCTTTAAGAACGTCTGCAACTTTCTTATCGTTGTCGATTACGTACATTTGACGCTCAAGCACAACTTCATTCAAGTATTTCTCAACAGAACCTACAACCATCTTCTCAACGATATTTGCTGGCTTGCCAGATTCAAGTGCTTTCGCTTCAGCAATTTCTTTCTCTTTCGCGATAAGCTCAGCAGAAACGCCTTCAGCATTTACAGCAACTGGGTTGAACGCAGCAACGTGCATTGCCAAGCCTTTACCTGTAGCTTCATCACCAGTGTAAGAAACAACAACACCGATTTTAAGACCGTGTTTGTAAACTGCAAGGTTTTCGCCTTCAACAATTTTCGCACGACGTACTTGGATGTTTTCACCGATCTTTTGAACAAGAGCGATACGCGCTTCTTCAACAGTTACACCATCTTCTAGTTTCAATTCAGCGATTTGAGCAGGATCAGTTACGTTTGCAGCAAGTGCAGCAGCAGCAACTTTCGCAGAGAAACCAGCAAAGTTTTCGTCTTTTGCAACGAAGTCAGTTTGACAGTTAACTTCTAGAAGAAGTGCTTTGTTGCCGTCTTGAGCAATCGAGATTGCGCCGTCAGCAGCAATGTTACCTGCTTTTTTAGCAGCTTTAGCTTGACCAGATTTACGTAGGTTGTCGATCGCCAGTTCAACGTCGCCGCCCGCTTCTGTCAAAGCTTTTTTACATTCCATCATTGCAAGACCAGTACGATCGCGCAATTCTTTAACCATGCTTGCTGTAACTGCAGTCATGTTTATCTCCTAAATTCGGTAGAAAATGAATTCTTTTTAGAACAGAAACGGCCCAGAGGAGTTCTCATGGGCCGCCTGCATACATAACGCTTACTTTGCCACCATCACATGTCGCAAAAATGACAAGCTAGCGTCAAACGCATTAAGCCTCAGAAGCTGGAGCTTCTTCTGCTTTAGCTTGTGCATTTGCTTGTGATTGAGCATATTCTTTACCAGCAAGAATCGCATCAGCCATAGCAGAAGCATAAAGTGTTACTGCACGGATCGCATCATCGTTACCCGGGATAACGTAGTCTACGTTGTCTGGGTTAGAGTTTGTATCAACGATACCGATTACAGGAATACCAAGGTTCTTAGCTTCTTTGATTGCAATCGCTTCGTGATCAACATCGATTACGAATAATGCGTCAGGTAAACCACCCATGTTTTTAACGCCGCCTAAGCCACGCTCAAGTTTTTCCATCTCACGAGTACGCTCTAGAGCTTCACGTTTAGTCAGCTTAGCGAAAGTACCGTCTTGAGATTGAGTTTGAAGGTCTTTTAAACGGTTGATAGATTGGCGAAGTGTTTTCCAGTTCGTCAACATACCACCTAACCAGCGGTGATCTACATATGGTTGACCAGCGCGTTGAGCTTGTTCACGGATGATCGCAGAAGCTGCACGTTTAGTACCAACGAACAAAACTTTGTTCTTTTTGCTAGCCAAGTTGTTAGCAAAGTTCAAAGCATCATTTAACGCAGGAACAGTGTGCTCAAGGTTGATGATGTGAATTTTGTTACGCGCACCAAAGATGTAATCACGCATCTTTGGATTCCAGAAACGAGTTTGGTGACCAAAGTGCGCGCCAGCTTGAAGAAGGTCGCGCATGCTTACGTTGTAATCTGCCATTTTCTTTACCTTAAAGTTTGGGTTAGGCCTCCATATACCCGCATTCTCCACCCTAAAGGGCACCCAGAGTAATGTGTCGATATATGTGCGGATTTTTTGCCTCATCGCACAAAGCCCGTGAAATTTATTCACGAAAAAGCATTTGATAAAATGGGCGGCTATTTATACCATAGTCACACACAAATTTCCAAAAGTTTTTAGAGATCATGAACAACACTTACCAAGCTCCACGTCGACTCATCAAAACCTCTGACGAAATTGAAAAAATGCGTGTGGCAGGGCGACTGGCGGCAGAAGTTTTGGATATGATCAAACCGCATATTGTTCCGGGTGTCACCACTCTGGAACTTGATACGATTTGTCATGACTATATTGTCAATCAACAACAGGCGATTCCTGCATGCTTAGGCTATGGCGCTGCACCGGGTCGACCTGCCTTCCAACATACCATTTGTACTTCTGTGAACCATGTGGTGTGTCACGGCATTCCATCAGACAGTAAAAAATTGAAAAAAGGCGACATCCTGAACATTGATGTGACCGTGATTAAAGATGGCTATCATGGTGACACCAACATGATGTACATCGTGGGTGGTGAAACCACGATCCTTGCCAACCGTCTATGTAAGGTAGCGCAAGAAGCCATGTACCGGGGTATTGAAACTGTAAAACCAGGTTCAACCATTGGCGATATTGGTCATGCCATTCAGCAGTATGTTGAATCCGAGCGTTTTGGCGTGGTACGTGAATATTGTGGTCACGGTATTGGTACAACTTTCCATGACGAACCGCAAGTGCTGCATTATGGTCAACCAGATACTGGCATGGTGCTTGAAGAAGGTATGACCTTTACCATTGAACCAATGGTCAATGGCGGTGACTGGAAAACCAAATTACTCGGTGATAAATGGACAGTGGTCACCAAAGATCACTCATTGTCAGCACAATATGAACATACAATTCTAGTGACTAAAACCGGCGCGGAAATTTTAACCGCACGCCAGGACGAAGATTTGTCACGCTTTAGTGCGTAACCACAATATCAACAACACAAAATGGTCACTTTAAAGTGGCCATTTTTATTTTATATTTCATGCATCAATATGCATGACCGAGATGTAAAAAGTCTCCCCTTGCCTGCTTCCAGCGCATCGAAATTCAAGATAAAGTTCGGCCAATACACCATTTTTTCCTTAAAGTTTTCCAAATTCTTTTGCCCTATCTGCACCATTTTAGGCTAAGATAATGTGCTTTTTATTTTTTAATCCCTATAAGAAGGAATACTGCCGTGGACGTACGTCTCTCTGATCGTGTGAATGCCATCAAACCGTCCCCTACGCTTGCTGTGACCAACAAAGCTGCTGAATTAAAAGCTGCAGGTCACAACGTGATTGGTTTGGGCGCAGGTGAACCAGATTTTGATACCCCTCAACACATCAAAGATGCAGCAATTGCAGCGATTAACAACGGTTTCACCAAATACACCGCTGTTGACGGTACGCCAGGTCTTAAAAAAGCCATTATTGCTAAATTCAAACGCGACAATAACCTAGACTATGCAGCAAACCAGATTCTGGTTTCTTGTGGTGGTAAGCAATCATTCTTTAACTTAGCTTTAGCTTTGTTAAACAAAGGTGATGAAGTCATCATCCCAGCACCTTTCTGGGTAAGCTACCCAGACATGGTGATCATCGCTGAAGGTGTTCCTGTTATTGTGAAATGTGGTGAAGAACAACGTTTCAAAATCACTCCTGAGCAATTAGAAGCTGCAATCACTGACAAAACTCGTCTAGTGGTATTAAACAGCCCTTCCAACCCTACAGGTATGATCTATACCAAAGAAGAACTTCTTGCTTTGGCTGACGTACTTCGTAAATACCCAGAAGTATTTATCGCATCTGATGACATGTACGAACCAATCCGTTGGGATGACGAGTTCTACAACATCGCAACAGTTGCACCTGACCTTTATGACCGCACGATTGTGTTAAACGGTGTGTCTAAAGCTTACGCAATGACTGGCTGGCGTATCGGCTACGCAGCGGGCCCTGCTAAACTGATTGGTGCAATGAAAAAGATCCAATCTCAGTCAACTTCAAACCCAACTTCAATTTCGCAAGTTGCTGCTGAAGCTGCCTTGAATGGTCCTCAAGATGTACTTGAGCCAATGATTGAAGCATTCAAACGTCGCCATGACCTAGTTGTGAAAGGCTTGAATGACATTCACGGTATTTCTTGCTTGCCTGCTGATGGTGCATTCTATGCATATGCCAACATCAAACCGTTGATTCGTGCCAAAGGTCTTAAGTCTTGCACAGAATTCTCTGCATGGTTACTGGAAGAAACTGGTGTTGCAGTGGTTCCTGGTGATGCATTCGGTCTTGGCGGTTTCATGCGTATCTCTTACGCAACGGCTGACGAAGTACTTGTTGATGCACTTGCACGTATCAAAAAAGCTGCTGATTCTATCGAAGGCGTTGATGCTGCGATTGCTTCAATCGAAGCTGAAAAAGCTGCAAAATAATCTAGCTTGCTAGATAAAAAAACCCGCGAATTTCGCGGGTTTTTTTATGTTCTTCAACATGTATTAAACAGTGAGCCGTATTCGCTTATAGCTCAAGTATTTCATGAGTAAACAAACAAAACATAGACTTGCTGCAATCGTGTACGCAATACTCAACATCCACCAAAACCCATGAATCCCCAATGCATTGCTTTGCCAATTGAACAGTGTCATTGGATGATACGCCACATACCAACTACCCCCTAAGCCCACGACCAACACCGTACTGATAAAAATAAACATCGGTCTGACAATTCTCGCCAGCAACGTAGCATTGCCAAACTAATCACCAGTAGCTCATCAAAGATATGCATCCAACACATTAACAAGATCGATGCCAAGGCTAATGTAATCACCTGCGCATCATTGCTAAATAACCCTACAATCCAACTATCTAAACCCCAAATAGTCAACATGACAACGATAGCTATTAGCATCACAGCCATCAGTGCCCGTTTACTGAGTTGCCCTGCAGCATCAATCTGCTCCGCACCGATTTTAGTCGACACCAAAATACCGAAGGCGGATGCCATCGACATCGGCAACATTAACATCAAGCCCAATAAACCAAGCATCACCTGATGTGCATTCACTACAATGTCACCCGAAGGCAAGATCAGCAAAGCAATCGCGCTGATGGCAAATACATCCACAAAAGTCACCACCGCATTGGGCAATCCAATTTTTAAAATTTTCCACAAAGTCTGCCAGTGAAAGAAAACACCAGACCACTGGATCTTTAACTTCCGCTCAAGGAAGAAAAAATAGTAAACAAACAACAGTACCCACTGCACAATCAAATGTGCCATGAATGCACCTTCAACCCCATAGCTTGTAACATAACCTTCAATGCCATAAATCAAGACATAAGCCAAAGCCACTTTGAGCAGTAAATAGATCATATTGGCGTAGAACACGCGCTTAGCCTGCCCACAGGCTTGGGTTAAAATATATAAAATGCGCAACAATAAATGCGCTGGAATCGTCCAAGCCAACAGCCACAGACATGACACAATCAATGCCTGTAAGGCCGCATCTGCCTTTAAAAAATGAAGTAAAGGAGTTGCATGATTAAGCAGGTACATCGCAACAGCAGAAATCACCAGTACAATCAAAATACTTTGCTTCACAATACGCTGTATATCCGCATAATCCTGACGTCCATTGGCTTCTGCCAGCTCTTGCATCATGCCCTGTAACACCCCAATACCCGTCACAAAGCACAAAGAATAAACAGACAAACAGACTGCCAATGCAGCCACATGCTGAGGTGAAAAATGTGATAGAAAAATCACGTCGAACAAACCACTTAGCATAATAATGGCATTACTGAGAAAAATAGGCACCCAAAGATGCAGAAACTTTTTCATTACCCTATCACTCGATTTTTAATTCTTTTATAAGATTCGTTTTTTGGCAGATTATTTAGATCTGAGATATTTCATTAGAAATGTATACCAGTATCCTGCCATAACTCATTCTATTTCTTATTTTTTATAAAAATGACTTTACTCAGGTACGGGCAATGTACTTCTTACAAAATAATCCGCCATTCCTATACCAGATTGCTATTATCGATGTCACAATTTTGAATTAAATCTCAACAACTCAAGAATAATGACAGGAAAATTACAATGAACCCAAAAGAAATGAGCGGTTTAGCATTACTGGAAGCGATGCGTGATGAAAAAATCCCGGCCCCAAGTATTAGCGAAACCATGTCGATGCAACCAGCAGTGATTAAAAGCGGACATGTAGAATTTAAGGTAAAAGCTGATCATCGACATTTAAATCCGCTTGGCGGCGTCCATGGTGGTTTTGCTGCAACCGTTTTGGATACCGTGACAGGCTGCGCGATTCATACTTTACTTGAAGCAGGTGTCGGTTATGGCACCATTGATCTGAATGTAAAGATGTGCCGCCCCATACCTCAGAATCAGCCACTGAAAGCCGTAGGAAAATCAATTAATCTCAGTAGAAATTTAGGTATTTCTGAAGGTCAGATTCTGGATGAAGAAGGTCGCCTGTATGCTCATGCCACTGCGACCTGTATGATTATTCGGACTGAATGAAATTGCTAGCCTGTACAATTCATCAGACACTTCATTTAAATAATACTATTTTTCGCCTGTCCCGCTTCAACAAATGACAAGCGTGGTCGAGTTAAGCCTTGAAACTCAAAATAATGCTTGGAAACATTGGCTAATTCCACATCTTGTGTTTGTGTTGTTGAGGCTTGCCACGCTTTAGACTGATTAGTGCCTGTCAAAAAATTCCCAGAAATGGCATAGATATACAGGTCTTTGCCTTGCTCTTTCAGATAATCTGCATTCAGGAAAACTTCAAAATTAAATTGACGTTCAGTTTCTACCAACCATTTTTCTGCAAACCATAATTGCAGCAAATCACCTAAATAAAGTGATTTTTGTGCCAAGGGCCATAGCGTGATATAAGCGTCTTTAACCGGGATATAATACTGTGCAGGATCGGCAATAATTTGCAGATAGTTTTCTTGATAATAAGCCAGTTGAGAGAAAATTTGAGGGATGCTGAGCGTATTCATTCGCTGTCTCCGGTTTAGCCATTTTTGTGCTGGCAAGTAGGTTTAAATCCACACTGTTTGACCATTTGGTCAAACGACTTTATGTTTTTAATCTAGCAAGTGAAATTTATTCTGACAAGTATTTTTCGTGAAATTTATACAATTGCCTAAATTAAAAACAGACAGGCTGTATTTATAATAAATATGATAATTTTTGCTTGACCCCCGTCAAAATCTCTCTATAATCGCTTTCAGATTCTCCAATAGCTCAGTCGGTAGAGCGACGGACTGTTAATCCGCAGGTCCCTGGTTCGAGCCCAGGTTGGAGAGCCAAATTCAAGAAAGCCCACTCATCATGAAGTGGGCTTTTTTATTATCTTAAAATTTGACGGCTTGTTATTTTCAAATATTTAAAATAAATAATTATTTTCAATCCCTCATAAAACTCGATATATAAATACCCCTCTTTTAAAATTTCGAGATATAAAAAATCCCCCATAGATGGAGGATTTTTAAGCTGTCACCGAGATTAAGCCGCTTGAGCCGGAACACCGCTATGAAAACGGAAAGTTTCATCAGGCGTGAGAATTAGCTGTTTTTCAACTTCACGAATATGCAGGATTCGCTCCTGAATATCCTCTTTCGGATTTTTCAGTTTCGCTGTGGTAGCCACATCCATCGCCAAAGCCAGATAGTCTTCAAAATGGCGAGATTCGGACTTGAGCAGGTAGCGGTAGTAACGTGCCAATTCATCATCAACACGCGAAGCAAGCGCGTAAAAACGCTCACAGGAACGCGCTTCTACAAAGGCACCAATCACCAAGACATCAATCAAGGCTTCAGGTTCAAAAGTCCGGATTTCCTTACGCAAACCACCGGCATAACGCCCTGCACTCAAGTTTTGCCAAGCCTGACCGCGCTTGTTCATCAATTCAAGCACTTGCTCATAATGCAGCATTTCTTCACGCACCAGCTGTGCAAGCTTCACCTGTAGATCAACAAAATAGCTATAGCGAAACATCAGGTTCATGGCCGTGCTGGCTGCTTTTTTTTCACAGTTGGCATGATCTTGCATCAAGATTTCAAGATTTTCGACCGCCATATCCAGCCATGCTTGCGGTGTTTCACAACCGAGGAAAGCAATCACCGGCTGCATCAGTTCATCATAATTAATATTCGACATAATTACTCTAATCTTAACGCGCTGACTTAATCACGGCTTTCATTTGCTGAACCGCTTGTGCCAGACCAACAAATACCGCATCCGCAATTAAAGAATGACCGATATTGAGCTCATGAATCTGTGGAATCGCAGCAATCGGCGTCACGTTATCCAAATTTAAGCCATGGCCCGCATTTACCACCAAACCTTTAGATGCAGCATATTCAGCACCTTTCACAATGCGTTCCAGTTCCGCTTGTTGCGCTTCTGGAGTTTCTGCATCGGCATAGGCGCCTGTGTGAATCTCAATCGTCGGTGCACCACAAGCAACTGCTGCATCAATTTGTGCAAAATCGGCATCAATAAATAAAGATACATCACAACCAATGGCTTCCAGCTCTTGAGTCGCGGCTTTTACAGCATCAAAATTACCCACGACATCCAGACCACCTTCAGTGGTCACTTCCTGACGTTTTTCAGGAACAAAACAAACATGCTGTGGCTTGATTTCCTTGGCAAAGGCGATCATTTCATCTGTTACCGCCAACTCAAGGTTCATACGGGTTTTTAACGCAGGACGCATACGACGCACATCGTCATCCTGAATGTGACGACGGTCTTCACGCAAGTGCAAGGTAATGCCTTCTGCCCCTGCCTGTTCGCAGATCAATGCAGCATTGACTGGGTCTGGGTACGTCGTACCACGTGCTTGTCTTAATGTTGCGACATGGTCAATATTGACACCAAGTAATGCAGCCATAATCTTTTCCTAACTACGATTGAGATTGAGAGTTTTGAATCCAGAGTTGTCGACTTTTTAATGGTCGATCACCAAGCAAGGCCGTGATCACCTGTCGATACAGTTTCGTCAGTAATTGTAACTGTTCCGGATTAAAATCCCCACCATTTTCATACATCAACATGCTTAAAATCTGTTGACCGGAGATAGTGGAGCGCAAGGCCTTAGCCGATGGCATAAAGCCGGCATTGAGCTGAAAATAATAGTGCTGTAGTGGATCAATCTGCGCCTGATTGGCATCTACCGAAAAATCCAGACCATAACCGAGCTCTTCCAGCAAAACATGCTCAAACTGGCGCAAGATCTGTTTTAAATATAAATTTGGATTAGATTGTACGGATAATTGCTGTAATGCAGTTAAGGTCTCAGCATATTTGGCAAAAGTTTGCGGCATTTCGACTTCTAAAGGACATAACCGCAACAGGATTTCATTCAGATAAAAACCTGAGAAAAAGGCATCGCCAAAAAAGAAAATCGGCTGATTGACAATTTCCAGTTTAGTAAAATTTTTGAGTTCGGATTTACCTGAAGCTTGCAAACGAATAGGCTGATACTGCGGTGGCGGCATTTGCCTGAGAATACCATCTACCCTGCCATATTCTTGGGTAAATAAATGCACAATATGACTGCGTTCACGGTACTTACGATGATGAATCAAATAGCCATGCAGTACTTCATTACGCATAAGCGGGCACTTTAATCCTTATCTTTTTTTGATTTTTTATCATCTTCTTTGTTATCCCCATCCGGGATCACTGCACCCACAACAGCCGCAGTGCCTTTGACTGCGACTTTCGTGGTTTTATAAGCCGCCTTGACAGGAACCGTGACCACTTTATGAATACAGCCTTGCAAAAATAACACACATGCAACTACTGCCAACACTTTCATCATCACAGATTCCTCGAAGGGGCTTATTATCTTATCGCTTAGATATCACTATAACCTAGGCTTTTTAATGCACGCTCATCATCAGACCAGCCACCTTTGACTTTCACCCAAAGGGTTAACATGATTTTCTGTTCGAACATTTTTTCCATGTCGAGACGCGCATCCATACCGATTTTTTTCAGTTTGACACCTTTTTCGCCAATCACAATGGCTTTTTGGCTCGGACGATCAACAAAAATCGTGGCATCAATATAGGTACAGGCTGCTTTCATACGACCGGTTTTTTCATTCAAGACCGGCTCTTCAGTTTTGAATGATTCGATCTGAACGGTCAAATCATATGGAAGTTCTTCACCCAGCTGACGCATGATCTTTTCACGGATAATTTCAGATGCCAGGAAACGCTCTGAACGATCGGTCAGTTGATCCAGTGAATACAGGGGTGGCTGGAATGGAAGATACTTGGCAATCGTGTCACGTAGATGTTCAAGATTGGCACCACGAAGTGCAGATACCGGTACAATTTCTGCAAAGTTCATCAGCTTTTCGCGTTCACGAATCAGCGGCAGAGCTTCGTTCTTGTTTTCAAAAGTATCCAGCTTGTTGATCACCAGAATCACTGGCATTTCAGCATTTTTCAGCTTTTCCAGAACCAGGTCATCGTTTGGCGTCCACTTTTGTGCATCCACTACGAATAAAACCAGGTTCACATCACGCAAAGCCGAATGTGCCGCACGGTTCATCATTTTATTGATGGCACGGACTTCTTTTTTATGCATCCCCGGTGTATCGACAAATACAGCCTGAGATTTTTCACGTGAATCAATCCCCACGATTTTATGACGTGTGGTTTGCGGTTTACGTGAAGTAATTGAAAGCTTCTGACCCAGAATATGGTTCATTAAGGTAGATTTACCCACATTCGGGCGACCTACAATGGCAACAAAACCACTGCGATAATCCGATGGGATTTCGGTGCCTTGTGCACTAAAAAATTGACTAATAAGGTCGTGACTGTCGCTTTGCGACTCGTGATCAGCATCAATGTGATCGGAATGAGTAGTCATTAAGACTTATGCTCCAAAAGTTTCAAAATATCCGCCGCAACGGCTTGTTCAGCAAAACGCCGGCTCGCGCCTTCGCCTTGCATAGTCGGCAATCCCGCAATCTGGCATTCCACTTTAAAATGCTGATTGGGTGCATCACCTTGAATATCTACAACCTCGTAAACTGGGAGAGGTTTCTTACGTGCTTGTAAATACTCTTGTAAGCGAGATTTAGGATCTTTAAGCTGATCTGTCGGCTCAATATGATCTAAATATGGCTCGTACCATTTTAACACAATCGGTTCTAGCACAGTGAGATCACCGCAGTCGACATAGATTGCACCAATAATAGCTTCTACCGTATCTGCCAGTATAGACTCACGATGATGACCACCAGATTTCAATTCACCGGTACTGAGAATTAAATTTTGGCTCAGTTTTAAATCATTGGCGATTTTTCCTAATGCTTCCTGACGAACCAGGGTAGCACGCATACGCGTCAACCGGCCTTCATTTTCGCTTGGATAGGCATTAAAAAGATAATTCGCAATGATCATCCCTAAAAGAGAATCGCCCAGAAATTCCAGGCGCTCGTAGTTGTGTTTATGACTGACTGAACGATGAGTCAATGCCAGTTTCAGCAAATCAGCCTGTTTAAACTGATAGCCGATCCGTTTGGCAAGACGTTCATCATTTAGCTTTGACTGTGCTTTGATCAAACTCTTTCTCAAACTTCATCACTAAATCGATATTCATTATGAAATTTTTACGAATTTCATAATTCTTGTGCACCTGTAAACCATCGGTATTGGTGACTTTGGCAATTTCATCAAACTTCAGATCACGAATATTATTCATTTCTAAACGCTGACTCATCTGTTGACGGAATGTTTCTGGCGTTATATTGGCTGGAGCATTTTTTAACAGCGCCTCAATCTCACCATCGACCATACGATCATCGAAGTATGGCCCCCACACTGCAATCGCCACTTTTGCAAGAAATGCAAAGCCCACAATTGCAAATAAAACCCCAATATAAGAAGCACCTTGTTGATGTCTCATTTTTATTTTCCTGATTGAAACAATTAATCGATTGTTCCGTTTCGACCAAACGATGGCAATTTAAAGCCAGGTTCTTTATGCATCCAGATATAGAAGGCACGACCTGTTAAGTTTTCTTCCGGAACAAGCCCCCAGAAACGACTGTCAGCACTCTGATCGCGATTATCCCCCATCGCAAAGTAATGACCTTCTGGCACTTTCACTTCCCAATATAAACCATTTTCACCTGAATATTTACCATTTTCCAGATAGTTAATAAAAGGTGCCTGACGAGCGACATTCACACCTTCCAGCTCACGCATGGTAAAGGTATGCTCACCCAAGGTTTCTTTATGATAAATGGCATTTGGAGTATCTAAACGGTCTTTTTCGCGGCTAAATTCTACTGGAACTTTCGCCACTTTTTCACCATTAATGCTCAACTGGCCATGATCATAAACAATATGATCGCCTGGCAAGCCGACAATACGCTTGATATAACTGATGGTCGGTTGCGGTGGATAACGGAATACCGCTACATCACCACGTTCCGGGCTGCCGGTATCAATAATTTTGGTATTGACCATAGGCAGTTTGATGCCATAGTCAAATTTATTCACCAGAATAAAATCGCCGGTTTCCAGCGTCGGCACCATCGAATCGGATGGAATATTAAAAGGTTCATATAAAAACGAACGCAGTACCAGCACGATGGCCAGTACCGGCCAAAAGTCATAAGCCCAGGTGATAATGAAATTCTCATGGCCTTTGCCTCGGGTTTGTCTTTGCTTCAAAACAAACTTGTCTAGCAACCACACTGCGACAAAAAACAGGGTCGCAGGAACAAGAATTAAATTAAAATCAAAATCCATGGGCTTATATCCTTATTATTTTAGCGTTCGACTTTTAATACAGCTAAGAACGCTTCTTGCGGGATTTCTACGCTACCCACCTGTTTCATGCGTTTCTTACCTTCTTTCTGTTTAGATAGAAGTTTTTTCTTACGTGACACGTCACCACCATAACACTTCGCCAATACGTTTTTACGCATCGCTTTTACAGTCGAACGTGCAATGATTTGCGCACCAATTGCCGCCTGAATCGCGACATCAAACATTTGACGTGGAATCAGGTCTTTCATTTTTTCAACCAGTGCAATACCACGATGACGTGCATCATTACGGTGACAGATCATCGCCAAAGCATCGACTTTTTCCCCATTGATCAAGACATCTACTTTGACTAAAGATGAGCTTTCAAAACGGACAAAGTTATAGTCCAGTGATGCAAAACCACGTGAACAAGACTTCAATTTATCAAAGAAGTCCATGACCACTTCGGCCATTGGAATTTCGAAAGTAATGGAAACCTGATTCGCCATAAACTTCATGTCTTTTTGCACACCACGGCGCTCAACACACAATGTCATGACGTTACCCAGGTATTCTTGCGGTACCAGAATATGACATTCAGCAATCGGTTCACGTAGATCTTCAACCGTTGAACCATCCGGCATTTTGGATGGACTGTCGATATAAATCGTCTGACCATTCTTCATCACCGCTTCATAAATTACGGTTGGCGCAGAAGAAATCAGGTCAAGATCATACTCGCGTTCCAGACGCTCCTGTACGATTTCCATGTGCAGCATGCCCAAGAAACCACAGCGGAAACCAAAACCGAGCGCATCTGAACTTTCAGGTTCAAAGAACAAAGCCGAGTCATTGATTTGCAGCTTGTGCAATGCTTCACGGAAAGGTTCAAAATCGCTGGCATCAATCGGGAATAGACCAGCATAAACCTGTGGTTTCACCTTTTTAAAGCCCGGCAATGTTGCCACTTCAGGTGTGGTTGCCAAGGTAATCGTATCACCGACTGGCGCACCGAAAATATCTTTGATACCGGCAATGACAAAACCAACTTCACCCGCTTCCAGCATACCGGTTTCAGTATGTTTCGGGTTAAAGATACCTACAGAAGTAATAATATGCGTTTGACCAGTTGATTTGATCAACATCTTGTCGCCTTTACGCACTCGACCCTGCTTGACCCGAACCAGAGAAACTACACCAAGGTAGTTATCAAACCATGAATCCACAATCAGCGCTTGTAATGGCGCTTCGCGATCACCCTCAGGTGCAGGAATTACATTGACCAGTGTTTCAAGCACACCTTCAATACCTAAACCTGTTTTTGCAGAACAGGTCGGCGCTTCTGTGGCTTCAATCCCGATAATGTCTTCAATTTCCTGAATGACACGTTCAGGTTCAGCTTGCGGCAAGTCGATCTTGTTCAGTACCGGAAGTACTTCCAGACCTTGTTCAATTGCGGTATAGCAGTTAGCAACAGACTGTGCTTCTACGCCCTGCGCAGCATCTACAACCAGCAAGGCACCTTCACAGGCAGCAAGGGAGCGTGAGACTTCATACGAGAAGTCGACGTGTCCCGGCGTATCAATAAAGTTCAACTGATACTCTTGACCGTTGGGATGCGTATAGTACAAGGTTACCGAAGTGGCTTTAATGGTAATCCCACGTTCGCGCTCAAGCTCCATTGAGTCAAGGACTTGAGCCTGCATTTCACGATCTTGCAAGCCGCCACAAGTTTGAATAAAGCGATCCGCTAGGGTCGATTTACCGTGGTCAATGTGCGCAATAATCGAGAAGTTACGAATGTTTTTAATATCAACAGATTTTTTAGCTTGCGCCATGGGTTACCTTGAGAAAAAACACGCTATGTAATTTAAAAATATTACATAACAAAAGCCGAATAGAAATTGCGAAGGATTATAGCAGAATGGTGATCTAGAAAAAGAATTATATTTTTTCCTTTATTCCCTAGGTCGCGTACACCTCAGTCAGATGAAATCTGGATCACCGTGATTAGAAAATAGCTCCCCAGCTCCACTTCTTCCTCAATATTATCAAAGTGTACTGATCAAACTGGAAAATGTTGCCTCATTAATCCAGATGTAAAGTTGAAAAGTCAAAAGGATTTACATGCTCTGAAAGTGGCTGATAAGCCTGAGTAAAAGTTGGTGACATACGTTTTGGACGCCCCGTGGCCATTTCGATACAAGCCCATTGCGTACTGCCGTTAAACAACAGGGTCTGATCCTGTGGTCGATAAAATGCGTATTGTCTAAAGGAATACAGGGCATTGATATCATTCAGCCAAGTGCGCAGAATAATCTCGTCTCCTTCAAAAGCTGCCTTGCGATATTGCACCTGATGTTCAACTGCGACCATGGCATGTTTCAGCTCTACATATTGCTTGAGTCCCAAGCCCAGTTTTTCAATATGAGCTGATGCGACATCCTGCATCCATTGTACATAGACCACATTGTTCACATGACCCAAACCATCAATATGTTTGGCTTGTACCTTTAAAGAAAGATCAAAAATACCACTCACTTTGCTGTTATCCTTTCCATGATTTTAAGGCTATAGAGTCTACCGAATTTATCGCTGGGGTAAATTGCAAAAAATAAAAAACCGCTTATACAAGCGGTCTTTCACAAAAATCTAGCAATTTTATGAGATACGCATCCCGACCACCGCAAGCTGCCCCTGACGAATCAAGGTCACGCGCGCGATGCTACCCTTTTTCAGTTCAGACACCTCCTGCACAAACTGATTTGAATTCAGTACTGTCTGGTTATTAATTTGAGTGATCACATCATTCGGCATGATTCGTGCCTGTGCTGCAATACCACCCGGACGTACATCCTGAATCACCACACCACCTTTGATTTCCAGACTCGCCAACTCTGCTGGACTTAAGTCACGAATTGAAACCCCGATCACTGGTCCTTTGTTTGGTTGAGCCTGTGTGCCTGCTTTTGCCGGGGTATCATCTGGTGCCGCACTTAAAGTCGCTGCAATACTACGACGTTTATCATCACGCAAGATTTCAAGTTGTACCTGCTGCTGAGGTGCAGTACGGTTCAAATAGTTCAACAACTCGCTGGTACGTGAGATTGGGGTACCATTGTATTTTAAGATCACATCACTGGCACGCAGACCCGCACGTGCAGCCGGTGAATTTGGCGCAACCTGAGTCACCAAGGAACCTTCAGGCTTAGGCAGGTTATAAGATTCGGCCAGGTTACGGTCGATATCCTGTAAACTTACGCCCAGATAAGAGCGGGTCACTTTACCATTCTTCTTCAGTTGATCTGCAACTTCCATTGCCACATCAATCGGAATCGAAAAGGATAAGCCCATATACCCACCGGTTCCACTAAAGATCCGTGAGTTGACACCGACTACTTCACCACGCTGGTTAAACAGAGGGCCACCTGAGTTACCCGGGTTCAATGCTACATCTGTCTGGATGAAAGGTACTGCAGTTTCACCCATCATATTACGCATTTTGGCACTGACAATTCCGGCAGAAGCTGAATAATCAAAACCAAATGGCGAACCAATTGCGAGTACAGGCTCACCAACACGTAAGCGTCCTACATCCCCTGTCCGTAATTCTGGAAAATTCGAGCCATTAACTTTAAGCAAAGCTACGTCAGTTCGTGCATCACTCCCAACAACAGTGGCATCAATTTCCCGACGGTCATTCAGGGTAATGGTGACTTTGGAAGCATCTTCAACCACATGATGATTGGTCAGCAGATAGCCATCCTTGCTGATAAAGAATGCACTGCCATAACCGGTTTTTTCCTGTGGCATACGCTGCTGCGGAATAATCACCTGATTGCCAAAAAAGCGGCGCAGAATTTCCGGCACTTGTTGTTGTAAGAGCTCTTCTTCGCTCATCTTTTTAACGACATTGACACTGACCACTGCAGGACTGACCTGCTCGACCAGATTTGAAAAATCAACCGGCGTTACAGCCTGCAACTGTGCAGCACTCATGGTGAGAGTGGCTGCAAATAATCCTTTTTTTAAGTCTAGAATTTTCATATAAATTATTCACTCAAATTATTGATAAATTTATGTAAATAGGTTTTATCACAAACACTGTAAAGTTTAAGTAATAATATGTTTCAATACTTTATTCTGGGCAATATCTCATTATTAAAGCATTAAGTTAAGGCTTTGATTAATTTTTTTCATCAATAAATGAGCACTTCAACGCTTGCCTTTTGTACAAAAAAGCGCTGTTATTACCAAACTTTTTTAAAATTAGCTGATGGACATGTCTAATTTATCCCTTACCCATCAATTTGACGTCATTATTGTGGGCAGTGGCGGTGCTGGTTTAAGTTTAGCCTTATCGCTCCCAGATCATTTTAATATTGCAGTCTTAGCGAAATCCACCCTGACAGATGCCAGTACCTTTTATGCTCAAGGCGGCGTGGCCGCAGTATTGGATGAAATGGACTCAATTGAACAGCATATTGATGACACGATGATTGCAGGCGCACAGCTATGTGAAATGGATGCGGTTAAACAGACGGTAGAAGGTGGCAAACCTTCAGTTGATTTCCTGCTGAAACATGGCGTTCAATTTACCCTCGATGAACAGGAACAGTTACATCTCACCCGTGAAGGTGGTCATTCACAGCGCCGAATTATTCATGCGGCCGATGCGACTGGTCGTGCCATTTCCACTACTCTGGTACAACGTGCTCAAGAAAAACAGAATATTAAAATTTTTGAAAATTATATTGCGATTGACCTGATCTGTTCACAAAAGCTCGGTTTAGACGGCGATAATCGTGCGCTGGGTTTATATGCCCTGGATGAAACAACTGAAAAAGTGCATACCTTCTTGGCTCCATTTACCGCCCTTGCCTGTGGCGGTGCTATGAAAGCTTATCTTTACACCTCAAATCCCGACATTGCCACGGGTGATGGTATTGCCATGGCTTATCGTGCCGGCTGCCGGGTCGCCAACATGGAATTTAACCAGTTTCACCCGACCTGCCTTTATCATCCACAAGCACGTTCTTTCCTAATTACTGAAGCAATGCGTGGCGAAGGCGCTTATCTGCGCCTGCCTGATGGTGAACGCTTTATGCTGCGTTTTGACGAACGCGCCGAACTCGCACCGCGTGATATTGTGGCACGTGCCATCGACTATGAAATCAAGCGTCTCGGTATTCGTCATGTCTGGCTGGACATTACCCATAAAGATGAAAGCTTTGTCAAAGAGCATTTCCCGACTCTGTATGCCCGTTTGCTTGAACTAGGGATCGATATTACCAAAGACATGATTCCAGTCGTTCCGGCAGCCCATTACACTTGCGGTGGCGTCGTGGTCGATGAAAACAGTCAGACTGATATTGCTGGACTCTATGCAATTGGGGAAACCTCTTATACTGGCCTGCATGGTGCTAACCGTATGGCCAGTAACTCACTTTTAGAATGTTTTGTCTATGGAATGAGTGCAGCCAAGCACATTCAGGAAAATTTCAAGGCCGATCAGCCAGCTCCTGCAGTCCCAGCTTGGGATGATTCTCAGGTGACCAACCCGGATGAGGATGTGGTGATTCTGCAAAACTGGGATGAACTGCGTCAAACCATGTGGAACTATGTCGGAATCGTACGCACGACGAAGCGTCTGGAACGTGCATTACATCGTATTGAAATGCTGAAAAAAGAAATTACCGAGTATTATCAGGATTACCAGGTCAGCAAAAATCTGATTGAGTTACGTAATCTGGTGCTGGTGTCCGAGATGATTGTACGCTGTGCCATGCACCGCAAAGAATCTCGCGGTCTGCATTTCACCCTGGATTATCCAGAGCTGCTACCAGAACTACGCAAAACAGTCCTCGTCCCACCAAATTTTGAAGTGGAAACACCTTTGGTGAATTGTTAAAAGTCGATGGAGATAACATCCTTGGATGATATCTCCTTTTCTTTTTAGATTTTTATTTGCTCAAAGTCAGCTTAGGCTATTTATAGCCAGTCTTCTAATTTCAAATATTTAACGTTGTGGTGGAATTGAATATGTTCCGGTCACATGCGCCACAGGTTCTTCATGATCTATCGAATAAATCCAGACTTCTCCCACGATCAGTGCCTTGCCGACCTTGATCAGCTTACATTCTCCCCGTATATCCGTTCCACCAGAAGGTTTACGTAAGAAGTTGATATTCAGATTGGTCGTGACAGCCAAACCGACCAATCCAATTTCACCCAGAATGGCGACATAAAGAGCAAAATCCGCCAAGGTCATCATGGTTGGGCCAGAAACTGTGCCGCCTGGACGCAATTCCTCTGATCTCACCTGATAAAGCAGAGTGGCTCCACGCGGCGAAACCGCCTCAATTCGGCACTTCTCCAGGCTTTGTGGAAATTCTTGTTGTAAAAATTGTTCTATCTCTGTTTTGGTCGTTTTCATCTTATTAAAAAAATCTTCTATATCAGCCTTAATATAGAAGATTCTTCATAGATAAACCTAGAGAAAAATTAAATAAAAAGTATTTTAATTCCAAGCTTATTTTAAATAACTTAAGGCCTGCTCAAATACCTGCTCAGGCGTTTGAGTTGCATCCAGACGTTTGATCCGTTCAGGATGACGTTGCCATAAAGTTTCATATCCCGCTCTCACTTTCTCAAAGAAAGTGACTTTTTCCTGTTCAAAGCGATCCAGCGCACCACGTTCACGTGCTCGGTTCATCCCCAATTCAATAGGCGCTTCTAACCAGAAAGTAATGTCCGGCATGCGTGCGACAAAGTGGTCATTGAGTAATTGCAACTTTGTTTCACTGAGACCCCGACCTGCACATTGATAGGCAAAGCTGGCATCGCTAAAACGGTCACACAGGACAATTTTCCCGGCTGCTAATGCAGGCAGAATCACTTGTGCCAGATGCTGGGCACGCGCCGCATACATCAATAACAGCTCGGTATCATGCGCCATGGCTTCTTCATGGTTCACAGCCAGCAACAGCGAGCGAATCTGCTCAGCCATCGGGGTTCCACCGGGTTCACGAGTCAAAATAACATCTTTGCCCTGGGCGATAAAATCTTCATAGATCGAACGAATGAGCGTGGTTTTACCTACACCTTCTGTGCCTTCAAAGCTAATAAACATACTCATTCCTTATTTTTCGAGCGTAAAATCGTCAGATATTCCTGTACGGCTTTATTGTGGTCATTCAGATTGCTCGTGAACTTATGTCCACCATTACCGGTAGCGACAAAATACAGGTTGTCAGAATTATCCGGATGCATGGCTGCTTCAATGGCTTTCTTGCTTGGCAACGCAATTGGCGTTGGCGGCAAACCTGAAATAGTATAGGTGTTATACGGCGTCGGTGTGCGTAAATCTTTACGGGTAATATTGCCATTATAATTATCCCCCATTCCGTAAATCACTGTTGGATCGGTCTGTAAACGCATGCCAATTTTTAAACGGCGTACAAATACCCCAGAAACCTGTTCCAATTCACGATCTACACTGGTCTCTTTTTCAATAATCGATGCCATAATCAGCGCGTCATATTTATTCTGATATGGCAGATCAGTTGCACGTTTCGCCCACGCCTCATCCAGTGCTTTCATCTGTCGCTGATAAAGATTGGTCAGAATTTTACGGTCAGTTTCACCTTTGGCAAAGAAATAAGTATCCGGTGCAAACAGCCCTTCAGGATGTGAAAACGGAATATTCAATTCTTTGAGTAATTGCTCAGTAGGCAGATGCAGTACTTCTTTGGTGACTAAATCATTTTTCTTCAGGGCATCAATCAGTTGCTTAAAGGTCGTGCCTTCAATTACCAGAATCCGGCTCATCTGGGCATTGTCTGCATCGGAAATCATCTCCAAGACCTGACGGATGCTCATGCCTTGGCGTACTTCATACACGCCCGCTTTCATGGTGTCATGAATCATGATGCGCTGATACAGCTTGAGAATGATCGGGAAACTCACCTGATCTTCTGTGGCCAGACGATCAATAAAACCGGAATAGGTTTGACCAGATTCGATCGCGAGCAGCTGTTTTTTTCCTTCTACAGGATAATCCTTCCACAAACTGCTTTTCAGGATTAACGCCAAGATCAAAGCAATACCAATCAGGACTAAGGCAATTCCTTTGAAAGATGAGGAGAATCTCGCTTTATTTTTCTTTTTGGCTTTAGGTTTGGAAGCTGACATATTAAGACATCTGGTTCAATCGAAGACGGTTAAAAATTTCAATACAAGCATCGCGATCCAAGGTTCGCTGCTCAAATTGCGTGACAATTTTCATCGGGCTGAGTGCATTGCAGAAAAACAGGCTTTGAATATGGTTGATTTCATCTATATCGATACAGCGTTGCTGACAGCTAATTCCCTGATCTTGCATACGTTGTAGAATTTCTGCACGCATGACACCGAAGACGCCATTATAACGAAGTTCCGGCGTAATCCATGTATTGTTTATACGAATGAAACAATTACTGCTTACCCCTTCGACAACACCGCCCTGTACATCTGTCACCAGGGCCTCAGGCCAGCCGCTTTGATCTGCTTCCTGTTTCAGCAAAACCTGCTCTAGACGGTTCAAGGTTTTTAGCCCGACCAGACTCGGCATCGTCAATCCTAATGCCTGCTGTAAGATGCCACTTTGAATCTGCTCAAACTTAAAATCCTGTACGCTTTGAGGATAATAAAAAAACCAGAGATCTGCAGGATGATCCGGCAAGCTATAACCGCGCTGACCTACTCCACGACTGAGCACGATTTTTAATGTTCCATTCAGCTCACGTTCTGACTCCCTTAAAAGCTGTAAACTTTCTGCAATCAGATCAAGATTGGCATTCAGGCTTAATTTCTGATTGCTGATTTGCAAACGTGCCAGATGACGCTCATATAATTCAATCCGATTATGCCGAATCCGGGCCGTGGTAAAACAGCCATCACCATAATGAAAGCCACGATCCAGCACATCTATTTGGCTGACATGTTGGGCATTTTTTAAATACAGCATATTTTGCAGCCTCTAAAATGAAAAATTGAGCAGTTAGATTCAGGCTTCACCTATATATCTCTTTTACTCACATCCAATTCTTTTTTAATTATTTTTTATGCAAAAAAACTCAAGCTATTCTTGCCTCATCTAACAAAAGCTAAAAAACTTGAGGAAAAAATGAGCATTCGTAAATTAAAAATTGGGGTATTGGCAGCACTGGTATCAGCAAGCGCTTTTAGTGTCTCTGCAAAAGATTTCCTAAACGTTTCATATGACCCGACTCGTGAATTATATGACAATTTCAATAAGGAATTCAGCGCATACTGGAAAAAAACCACCGGTCAGGATATTAACTATAAACAGTCACATGGCGGTTCAGGCAAACAGGCACGTGCCGTGATTGACGGACTGGATGCCGATGTTGTAACACTGGCACTGGCAGCAGATATTGATGAAATTGCAGAACGTGGTTTGCTGCCGAAAGACTGGCAAAAGAAATTCCCGCAGAATTCGACACCCTATACTTCAACCATCGTTTTTCTTGTACGTAAAGGCAATCCAAAAGGAATCAAAGACTGGGGCGATCTGGTGAAACCGGGCGTAGACATTATTACTCCAAACCCGAAAACCTCAGGTGGGGCGCGCTGGAATTATTTAGCTGCCTGGGCGTGGGCCAAACATCAAAAAGGTGGCAATGATGCCAAAGCACAAGACTTTGTCCGTCAAATCTACAAACAAACCAAAGTACTGGATTCTGGTGCGCGTGGTGCCACCACCACTTTTGCTGAGCGCGGCATTGGGGATGTATTACTGGCTTGGGAAAATGAGGCACATTTGGCCGTCCGCGAACAGCCGGGAAAATTTGAAATCATTACTCCTTCTCTGTCTATTCTGGCTGAACCACCCGTGGCAATCGTAGAAAAAAATGCCAAGAAAGATGGTAATGAACATCTGGCCAAAGCCTATTTAAATTACCTCTATTCACCTGCTGGACAGACTGTGGCGGCGAAAAACTTTTACCGTCCACGTAATGCGAATGTATTAAAGCAATACAGTACCGTATTCAAGTCCTTAAAACTGGTCACCATTGATAAAGAATTTGGTGGCTGGACCAAGGTTCAGAAACAGCATTTTGACAATGGCGGTGTGTTTGATCAGATTGTCAAAGCCAATCACGCAAAATAATACTTTAAATGCAGTTCATTATGGCCTTTATTCATAAGGCCATTCTTATTTCAAACACTTAAGAGCTTATTTATCTCTTTTTTTCATATAAAATTCATTTTTAATTATTTTTTATGCATAAAGAATAAGTTTATTCTGCGCTTATGTTACAGAACATATCAGAGATTCAGTCCAGATGAGCATTTCAAACACATTAAAACTTGGGGTTTTAGCAGCTGTTATCTCGGCAACCTCATTTGGTGCAGCAGCACGTGATTTTCTCAATGTATCCTACGATCCCACCCGTGAACTGTATGAAGATGTCAATAAAAACTTTGGCAAATACTGGGAAAGCCGGACTGGTCAAAAAATCAATTTCAAACAATCACATGGCGGTTCAGGCAAGCAGGCTCGTGCCGTGATTGATGGTCTGGATGCTGATGTAGTCACGTTGGCACTGGCGGCGGATATTGATGTACTGGCAGAAAAAGCCAAACTGTTACCTGCAGACTGGCAGAAGAAATTGCCGCAAAACTCAACCCCATATACCTCAACTATCGTATTCCTGGTGCGTAAAGGCAATCCTAAAGGGATTAAGGACTGGAGTGATCTGGTCAAACCGGGCGTAGCAATCATTACCCCAAACCCGAAAACTTCAGGCGGTGCACGCTGGAATTATCTGGCGGCTTGGGCTTGGGCCAAACATCAGGCGGGCGGTAATGATAAGACTGCGCAAGAATTTGTCCGTAAAATTTATAAAAATACCAAAGTTCTGGATTCTGGGGCACGTGGTTCAACCACGACTTTTGCTGAACGTGGCATCGGGGATGTTTTACTGGCTTGGGAAAATGAGGCGCATTTAGCCCTTCGTGAACAGCCGGGCAAATTTGAAATTATTACCCCTTCTCTATCTATTCTGGCTGAGCCACCGGTGGCGATTGTAGAAAAAAATGCCAAGAAAAAAGGCAACCAGTACTTGGCTCAAGGTTATTTGAACTTCCTGTATTCGCCATTGGGTCAAGACCTGGCAGGTAAACATTATTATCGTCCACGTAATGCCAAAGTACTGGCCAAATACAGCCAAGTATTTAAGCCATTAAAACTGGTGACGGTTGATCAGGAATTTGGCGGCTGGAACAAAGTACAAAAGGCTCACTTTGAAAATGGTGGTGTATTTGACCAGATCGTTAAAGCCAACAGCGCGAAATAATTTTCCAAGCTGATTGATATAGGAGCATCGACATGATTCATACGCTTATCGTTCCTGGTGTAGGTGGCAGTGAATACAACCACTGGCAAACCTGCTTACAGCACCGGCTGATGCGATGCTCCCGTGTGCAGCAAAAGGACTGGAATCATCCGGTACTGGATATCTGGGTAGCAGAGTTTGTCAAAACTCTGCAAGCCATTCCAGCAGAGGTTCAGATTGTCGCACACAGCTTTGGCTGTCTGACCAGTATTGCGGCCCTTGCCCAACATCCCGAACTCAATTCAAAAGTAAAAAATCTGCTATTGGTGGCACCAGCTAATCCGGCACGATTTGGGGAAAATGGTTTTTCGCGCGACAGTCAGACTGACTACAGCACCTATTTTCAACAGCTCAAGCTTCAGGTGCCCACCACGTTATTGATCAGTGAAAATGATCCCTGGTTAAGTTTTGAAGATGCCCACATACTGGCCCAAACCTGGAAAATCAAACCAATTAATCTGGGTGCAGTCGGTCATGTCAATGTCGCTTCTGGTTTTGGCCCTTTTCCTGAAATTGAACACTATTTGATTTCAGAAAACACTATGCCCCATATCAGCAAAGTTGATGAGAGCAAGTGTTATTTTAAATTTGCATTTTAGTCGCTGCAAATTATGCTTGTGCCCAAATTGTTTTTTTATTTTAGCTGATTGACTTCAATCAGCTTTCTCTCTTCTGAGGAGTAATCATGTCGCAGCGATCCCGAGTGCTGCCAGGATTTGGTCTTTCTCTAGGCTTTACCCTAGCGTATTTGTCATTAATCGTTTTGATCCCGCTGTCAGCTGTTTTTATTAAATCACTGGGCATTGGCTGGGATGGCTTATGGGAAATCCTGAGCTCTGAACGTATCTTGAAATCATTGCAGTTAAGTTTCACCGCGGCCATTGTCGCTGCACTGGTCAATGTAGTGTTTGGCCTGTTACTGGCGTGGTGTCTGGTACGTTACAGCTTTCCGGGCAAACGTATTGTCGATGCCCTGGTAGATTTGCCTTTTGCCTTACCCACTGCAGTTGCGGGTATTGCCCTGACCTCTTTATATGCACCGACCGGCTGGATTGGTCAATATTTAGAACCGATTGGCATTCAAGTCGCTTATACCCCGATTGGTATTACACTGGCATTGATCTTTATTGGTCTGCCTTTTGTAGTGCGTACGGTTCAGCCAGTCCTTAGCGATCTGGAAACCGAACTGGAAGAAGCTGCATCTGCATTGGGTGCCAACCGTTTTCAGATTGTGACCAAAGTGATTTTCCCAATTCTGCTGCCTGCGCTGATCACTGGCTTCGCTTTAGCCTTTGCCCGTGGTGTCGGTGAATATGGTTCAGTGATCTTTATTGCTGGTAACCAGCCTTTTGAAACGGAAATTGCACCCTTAATGATTATTTCTCGCCTAGAAGAATATGACTATGCCGGTGCAACCACGATTGCTGTCGTCATGCTACTGATTTCCTTCGTGATGCTATTCCTGATTAACTTATTACAGGCATGGGCTAGCCGTCGTACCGGGAGAACTGCGCGATGAGTTTAAATACCAACAGCAATGCGCTGGCTGAAAAGTTGCAATCCCGTGATGCAACCCGTGAGCCAACTTGGGTACGTTATACGCTGCTCACTATTGCCTTAATCTTCTTTTTAAGCTGCCTGATTCTGCCCTTGATTCTGGTTTTTGTTGAAGCCTTTAAACAAGGGGTTGGCGTTTATACCCAAGCGCTGGTGCATCCGGATACTCTGTCGGCAGTAAAACTTACCTTGCTGACGGCTGCAATCGCAGTACCGCTCAACGTCGTATTTGGTGTTGCGGCAGCCTGGTCTGTAGCGAAGTTCAACTTTCCGGGGAAATCATTCCTGACCACCATTATTGATCTCCCTTTCTCGGTTTCACCTGTGATCGCGGGTATGATGCTGGTGCTGATTTTCGGTACCCAAGGCTGGATGGGTTCTTGGCTGATGGATCACGATATCAAGATCCTTTATGCAGTGCCTGCGATTGTCCTAGCGACTATCTTTATTACGGTACCTTTTGTTGCGCGTGAGCTAATTCCGTTAATGGAAGCACAAGGAACCGAAGAAGAAGAAGCTGCGATTGTACTCGGTGCATCTGGCTGGCAGACTTTCTGGAAAGTGACCCTGCCCAATATCAAATGGGGTCTGATCTATGGCGTGATTCTGTGTAATGCGCGGGCCATGGGTGAATTTGGTGCGGTGTCGGTGGTTTCCGGCCATATCCGTGGTGAAACCAATACCTTGCCGCTACACGTCGAAATTCTTTATAACGAATATACCTTTAGTGCTGCGTTTGCCGTGTCTTCGCTTCTGGCTCTCCTCGCAATTGTGACCCTGATTTTAAAAACATGGGTGGAACTGCGCCAGGAAAAACAAGACAAACGTAATGAAGATTCAACAGTTTCTTAAGGAATGCCCACATGAGTATTCAAGTACAAAATATTGAAAAACACTTTGGTGCATTCCACGCACTAAAAAACATTTCGCTGGATTTCCCAGATGGTCAACTGGTCGCACTTCTTGGCCCATCCGGCTGTGGTAAAACCACTTTGCTACGGATTATTGCCGGTCTGGAATCTGCAGATGGCGGTCAAGTGATTTTAGAAGGTCAGGATGCCACCAATGTGCATGTGCGCGAGCGTGAAGTTGGCTTTGTATTCCAGCACTATGCCCTATTCCGTCATATGACGGTATTTGACAACATCGCCTTTGGTCTGCGTGTGCGTCCACGTAAAACCCGTCCATCAGAAGCGGAAATTAAAAAACGTGTTACACGTTTACTCGACTTGGTTCAGCTTGGTTTCCTGGCTGACCGATATCCAGCTCAACTTTCTGGTGGTCAGCGTCAGCGTATCGCTTTGGCACGTGCTTTAGCAGTTGAACCGCGTGTATTATTACTGGATGAACCTTTCGGCGCACTGGATGCCAAAGTCCGTAAGGAACTGCGTCGCTGGTTACGTACCCTACATGACGAATTGCATATTACTTCTATTTTCGTAACACATGATCAGGAAGAAGCACTTGAAGTTGCAGATCAGATCGTAGTAATGAACAAAGGCAATGTAGAGCAGATCGGTTCACCGCGTGAGGTCTATGAAACCCCGAAAACTCCATTTGTATTCGACTTTTTGGGTCAGGCGAACCGTTTTGAAGGTCAGAACCATGCAGGCATCATCCAGCTCGGCGAAGACCGCATTCAATTTGAGGGTGCAAAAAATGCCGCTCAAGGTGAAGTGATTTTATTCGCGCGTCCAGATGAACTACGCATTCATGCACAGCCACACGACAATGCCATTCAAGCGACTTTCATTCGTGAATTATGGATCGCGGGTAAAGTCGTTGCAGAGCTAAATGACCGTCAAGGCAATCTGATTGAAATTTTACTGACGCCTGATGAAGCGAGAGCGCATCAATTCCGCCCAAATCAAACTGTTTGGTTAAGTGCGGTGAATTTGCATTTATTTGAAAACCAGGTCGCTTAAGATCAAAAGATGGGGCTTTAAAATGCCCCATCCTCTTCTAGGGTAAGAGAATTATGAATTTCCAACAATTAAGAATTATACGAGAAACGGTTAGACAAAACTTTAATTTAACTGAAGCTTCTGCTGCGCTTTATACTTCACAGTCCGGGGTAAGTAAGCATATTAAAGATCTGGAAGATGAACTGGGGGTGCAGTTATTTATCCGTAAAGGTAAACGTCTACTGGGCTTAACCGAACCAGGTCAGGCACTTTTAGGCATTGTGGAACGCATGCTGGTCGATGCCGACAATATCAAACGTCTGGCCGATGATTTCAATAAAGTCGATGAAGGCACATTGACGATTGCCACGACGCATACCCAGGCGCGTTATGTGTTGCCACCAATTGTCAGCCAATTCAAAAAAGAATTCCCTAAAGTACATTTGATTTTGCAACAGGCCAGCCCGGTTGAAATCACGGAAATGCTACTGCAAGGTCAAGCGGATATCGGTATTGCGACCGAAGCACTCACCACTGAAGATAATCTGGCCAGCGTGCCTTACTATAACTGGCAACACAGTATTATTACCCCGCAGAATCATCCACTGGCAAGCAAAGAACACGTGCTCATCGAAGATCTGGCGCACTACCCGATTATTACCTATCATGGTGGTTTTACCGGTCGCTCCAAGATTGATACCGCCTTTGAAGAAGCTGGTTTTGATGTAGATATTGTGATGTCCGCGCTTGATGCCGATGTCATCAAGACCTATGTAGAAATGAATATGGGCATCGGCATTGTCAACGATGTGGCCTATGACCCGGAGCGTGATTACCGTTTAAAGCAGATTGAAACCGATATTTTCGGCGTAAATACCACCTGGATTGCAGTGCGTAAAGGTCATTTATTACGCGGTTATGGCTACGAGTTTATTTCCCTCTGCTCACCAGACGCAGATATTAAGGCACTGAAAAAAGTGGCTTATCCAGACGAATAAAGTGCAATATTTTAAGTTTTTAATCAAAGAGGCTACATCGCCTCTTTTTTATTTTTTGAGTAGATAAAGAGTACAAATTTCAAGCATAATCACATGCATAATAAATTGAATTATACCAAGATGATCAATAATAAATTTGCTCTTTTCTGCATGGGGTTGTTTTTCTCTGAGTCAGGTTATGCAGCAGCGTTTGAACAATCTGGTCAGTCCATTCAATCTTTTTTTGAAGAAAATCATTATGCTGAAGTTTCTCTAGCTTGGGTCCGCCCTGATATCAGCGGTCAGGTACAACATACCGAAGAGCTGCAACAATTAGGCATCACTGATTTTTCTACAGGAAATCTTACCCATAGCGAATGGGTTTCCAATGCCGCATTAAAAGTCCAATTGAATCCTCAAATGTCGTGGGGACTGATTTACGATCAGCCTTATTCTATAGATATCGCTTATCATTATGATCCTGTTTTTGCAGGTGCAACACTTCCAATTGAGGCTGCTACCATTCAGTTTAAGAGCCATAATTTGACCTCATTAATTGGCTTTCAACCAGACGATAACTGGAATTTTTATACAGGGCTAAGTTATCAAAGCTTAGAGGGAAATTTATATTTATCCGGGCAGACATTTTATATATTCAATGGTTATCGAGCCACATTTGAACGAGATCCCGCTTGGGGCTGGCTTACTGGAATCAGCTATCAGATCCCAGAATATTTTTTTAGAACCGCACTGACCTATCGTTCTGCAATCACTCATCATAATAAAACTACGGAATCGATTATTGTAGGTACGAATCCAGCGCCTTATACAGAAATTCAAACTCCTCAGTCAGTGAACCTAGATTTTCAGACAGCTTTAACTGATCAAAATGCGCTCTACGGCACGCTGCGTTGGTCAAACTGGCAAAATTTCGTGATCCAGCCGCCTAAATTTGGCGCTGTAATTGACTATGCGGCCTTACAGTTTCCGGAAGTAAAACCTTTCAGAATGATTGATTATCGTAAAGATCAATGGTCTGGAAAAATCGGACTTGCTCATCAATGGCCATCTTTTGGCATAAATTCGATTGAATTTTTATGGGATTCTGGTACAGGAAATCCGGCTTCAACCTTGAATCCGAGTGATGGCTATTGGGGCATCAGCTTAGGTCATCTTTATAAGATTCAAGAAACCTGGGATATTGCTACAGGACTATATTATTTAAAGTTTCAAAAACCTGAAATTTCTTCATCCGCACCTATTACGCCACAGATTGCAGGTTTATCTGCAGTTTCTGAAAATAGTGCTTTGATCCTAGGTTTGAAACTGGGTTATCACTTTTAAAATTATTCTAAAAAACAAAAAACGAGCCGAAGCTCGTTTTTTATAAGACTAAAACTTAGAAGCGGAAGCTGACACCCAGTTTTGCTACTGGTAGCCATTCGTACTCATTGTCGTTACGGATTTTATCTCTCTCTGCATCGATTGCATCCGTAATTGGACGACCATTCACACTCGTTGCTATCTGACTACCTGTATTATATAAATCTACAGTAGGATTACCATTGTAGTATGCACCGATCTCACCAAAGACACCCCAACGATTGGTAATCGCTGGTGAGAAACCGATCCCTAAATAAGGTGCAATATTATTTTTGTACGATAAATCACCCACTACATCTCCTACATCTGCACCAAATGTTGAACCATCGATTCTAATTTCACCATTAGTGCTTGGGCGACCACGTAAGCCATAATCATTATCAATATAAGCTACACCGGCTGCCATATAAAACCAATTTGCCCATGGACGGATTTCAGCATTTAAATAAGTTAAGTTATTATCCATATCTAGGTCATATTTCGTACCATTTACTGAGATATCATCAGACCAAGAAATATCACCGCCGTTATAACCTAAAGTGACGCCTACATATGGGTTAGCACTCCAGGAAATTGCACCACCATAACCGGTAGTACCGACTTCAGCACGAACAGAAGCTGGTTTAAAGAAAGAGAATTCAGCAACGCCTTCATCTGTTACGATTGTTTCATCAGCAGCCATCGCAGAACCCGCTGCTAGAGCTAAGACTGATACTGCTAAAATGTTATGTAAAGATTTCATTATTTCTCTCCTCAAAAGAACTTATTTTGATCATTAGTTATTCGTGATAGGCTCAATATAAAGGACTTAAAAAATATTTTTTATTCACATTTTGCTCATCTTTTGTTATTTTTTGATACAAATTAATTTTTCTTGTTGAGAACCAAGTGTTTTCTAACACTTCTCCTACATTTCAACATAATGAAAAAGTACACTTATCACTTTAATAATTTCACGCTTTCTACACTTCTGGTTATTTTTCATCTATTTTTAGTGCTTTCAACTATTTTTCCTGCAATATAGTGTAAAATCTAGAAAATTTTTTTCTGGAAGGAAGATCATGTCGCAGCTTTCAACAATCATTGAACAAGCGTTTGAAGACCGTGCGAATTTTACAGCTGCAGATTGCTCTGCTGAAATCCGTCAAGCAGTTGAGGAAGTAATTGCTGGTCTAGACAATGGTACTTTACGTGTTGCTGAAAAAATCGATGGTGAATGGGTTGTTCATCAATGGATTAAAAAAGCGGTATTGTTATCATTTAAATTAAACGACAACAAACCAATGGAAGCCTGTGATCTTCGTTTCTATGACAAAGTAGAGACTAAATTCTCAGGCTGGACTGAAGAACAATTCAAGGCTGCTGGCGTACGCGTCGTACCACCTGCTGTCGCACGTAAAGGTTCTTTCCAAGCCAAAGGCGTGATCTTGATGCCTTCTTATGTCAACATCGGTGCTTATGTAGATGAAGGCACGATGGTTGATACTTGGGCAACTGTAGGTTCATGTGCGCAAATTGGTAAAAATGTTCACTTGTCAGGTGGAGTAGGTATTGGTGGTGTGCTTGAACCGCTTCAAGCGAATCCAACCATTATTGAAGATAACTGCTTTATCGGTGCACGTTCTGAAATTGTGGAAGGCGTAATCGTTGAAGAAGGTTCTGTGATTTCAATGGGCGTATTCATTGGTCAATCGACCAAGATTTATGACCGTGCCACTGGCGAAATTCATTATGGTCGCGTACCAGCAGGTTCTGTCGTTGTTGCAGGTAGCCTTCCATCTAAATGCGGTACTTATAGCTTGTATGCTGCCATTATCGTGAAAAAAGTTGATGCACAAACTCGTTCTAAAACAAGTCTGAACGATCTATTACGCGAAGACTAAAATGTCTTAACTTAGAGGACACATTTGTGTTCCTCGGAGCTTCAACTGCTCCTCGTCTCTACGATTAGTAATAATCGTAGGGATTTTTATTTTTATACCCGGTTATTTATTTCTCATTGGTTAGTTTTGTTATGAATACGCTTCGATCTTCCGCAATTCCTGTCTCTGATCCGTCTGCGGGTTTACGCATTACGGAGATTTTCTATTCATTGCAAGGTGAAGCCAATGCCGCAGGACTGCCAACAGTATTTATCCGTTTAACCGGTTGCCCATTACGTTGTAGCTATTGTGATACCACCTATTCCTTTGAAGGCGGTGAGCGTCAGTCTCTGGACGATATTATCCAGACCACGCTTGATTTTAAAACCCCTTATGTCTGTGTGACCGGTGGTGAACCACTGGCGCAGCCCAATGCCCTGCCCCTGATGCAGCGACTTGCGGATTTAGGATGTGAAGTTTCACTTGAAACCAGTGGCGCTTTAGATGTGTCCAAAGTGGATCCGCGTATTTCCAAAGTTTTAGATTTAAAAACACCAACTTCAGGTGAAGTTGCACGGAATTTGCTTTCTAATCTCGATCATTTAACTGCACATGATCAAATCAAGTTTGTGATATGCAATCGTGAAGATTATGAATGGTCAAAGCAGCAGTTAGAACTGTACCAACTTCAAGACAAAGTGAGTACAGTTTGGTTTTCGCCTGCATTTGCGGTTGAAAAAGGTGCGGTTCGTTTACCACCACTGGCACGTGATTTGGCTCAGTGGATTTTAGAAGAC
This sequence comes from Acinetobacter lwoffii, assembly GCA_002332985.1. Classification (GTDB taxonomy): domain Bacteria; phylum Pseudomonadota; class Gammaproteobacteria; order Pseudomonadales; family Moraxellaceae; genus Acinetobacter; species Acinetobacter lwoffii_N. The sequence continues at coordinate 68,446 of DDAT01000042.1, forward strand.
CATCTCCCTGTTCGTTTCCAGTTACAGCTACACAAGTTGTTATGGAATGATGAAACTGGTCGTTAATTTTTTGTAAAGTATTTTTTTGGAGAATCAGCTTATGCGCCCTCGTGCCATTGTCCTGTTATCTGGCGGATTAGACTCAACAACATGTCTGGCTTGGGCACAGGCACGCTATGAATGTATCGCACTCAGTTTTCGATATGGTCAGCGTTCAACGACCGAGCTGGATGCAGCAAAAGCTTTAACGCAACGTGCGGGTGTGGAACATAGAGTGATCAATATTGATCTGGGTAATCTGGGTGGCTCAGCCCTTACCGATCATAGTATTGAGGTGCCCGACCATGAACAGGCTGGCATTCCGATTACCTATGTTCCGGCACGTAATACTATCTTCTTGTCTTACGCCTTAGCAGCAGCTGAAGTGTTCGAAGCTGAAGCGATTGTCATCGGAATTAATGCGGTTGATTACTCCGGTTATCCCGATTGCCGTCCGGAATTTATCGAGGCATTTGCCAACATGGCACGCCTTGCAACCAAGGTTGGCGTAGAGGGTCAGGCGCTCAAATTTGAAACACCTTTGTTACATTTATCCAAAGCAAATATTATTCGCTTAGGTATTGAACATGGCGTAGACTACAGTCAAACGGTGTCATGCTATCAAGCAGATGACCAAGGACGTGCCTGTGGCAAATGCGACAGTTGTCGTTTACGTAAACAGGGTTTTGCGGACGCAGGTGTTGAAGACCCGACACGTTATATACCGTAATAACAAGGTAGAGTTTATGAAGAATTTAAAATCAAGCATCGTGCTTTCAGCAATTGTTACAGCTGCTGCTATGTTCGCAACTACAGCTCAAGCGGCTGATGACAAATTACAACAAGCTTATAAAAGCACCAATGTAAAATCTGCATTGATCAATGTTTGTAAAAATGAAACTGGCAAAAGTAAAAAATTGACGGCGGCTGAAGTCAGCAAATATTGTGGTTGTGCTATTGAAGCAGATGGCAAATTAACCAATGCACAAAAATGGGAAATTCAAAGCACTATTAACCAGAAGAAAAGCCCAGGCACTTTAGCTTTTGTACAGAAGCAGAATAAAGATCTTCAAGCATGCTTTGGTCCACAGTTAACAGGCAAACTGAAAACTTTGACTGAAGAAGCAATGAAATCAGCTCAAGCGGCACCAAAGAAATAAGATCTGCTTATTCTTTGATAAAATAAGCCACTATAGTGTGGCTTATTTTTTTAAAAAAATTTAAAGAAAACAGGAGTTTTTATGTCTGAAATGAGTTTGCTTGACCAGAATTTTCCTGCGACCACAGGCGAAATCAATTTAACCCAGTTGAATACAGAATGGCTGGTGATTTATTTTTATCCTAAAGATTCTACGCCAGGCTGTACGACTCAGGCAGTTGGCTTTTCCTGTTTAAAAGATCAGTTCGATGCTTTAAACACCACAATTCTTGGCGTATCACGTGATTCGGTAAAAGCGCATCAGAACTTTACTGAAAAGCAAAATTTGAGTATCAATCTGATCAGCGATAAAGAAGAAGTGTTGTGCAATCACTTTGATGTGATTAAAGAAAAGAACATGTATGGCAAACAAGTAATGGGCATTGAGCGTTCAACTTTTATTTTCCATAATAGCCAACTGGTCAAAGAATACCGTAAGGTCAAAGCAGCAGGTCACGCAGAACAAGTTCTGGAAGATTTAAAAGCTTTGCAAGCTGCTTAATTGCATGCTTACCGTATAGACAAAAGCTCGAAATATTCGGGCTTTTTTTACAATAACTTTCATATCATCAAGTATTTTATATCTACCCTAGTTCATTTCACACTGGCCTGATAGATGAAGATTCACTTTATCCCCTACGCCGGCAATTCCTTTTTTCATACCAAAATCCCTACGGTTAATCACGGCAGATGCCTGAACATCAAGCAGGTTGGCATTCGACATACTGGGTTTAAACGTTGTTTCGAAAATCACAGGCTTGGTCACACCACGCAGGGTTAAATGACCTAAAACATTGTATTTGCCATTGCCCAAGTCTTTAAACTGGATACTTTTAAAAATTACAGTCTTATATTTTTCTACATAAAACAGGTCTTCGCCCAGAATCATATGTTTAAATAGCGGCTTACTAAAGCTTAAACTTTCCACATCCATGACCAGATGGGTTGAGGCATTGTGCGGTGCTTTAGCATCAAACTGCATTGTAGATTGAACCTGATTGAACTTGGCTTTAACCACAGTCATTCCCATTGACTTGATCTCAAAACCGACATCACTTTTGGGAGTTAAGGTCCATGACCTTGCAAAAGACTGACTGGTCAAAGCTAAACAGATCGCCAAGCTAAGGGGCCCAGTTTTTATTGTTGTTTTCAATTTTAAATCCACCTTGTTTAATTTCTTATTGATCGGATTTAAGTACACGGCTTAATCTGAAACTAAATTTTCTTGTTTTTTGAGCGAACAGGTTTTCGTTATTTTTATACCAGTTTATTGAAGTTTTTGTAAAATCATTCATGACTAACGGACAAAATGCTTGTGCTGGTTTTTCTCTTATAAGTGGCCCTGCTAGGCTAACAGGAGACTTGCGCCATCTTATAAAATTCTGATTTTATAAATTTTTTGTACAAACAGATCATTTATTTTAAGTTCAATTTATATTGAAATATCTATGTGCTTGCAGTACTGAAAAGAGTTGTTTTCTGCGCTGACCATTCTCGATACCTATCTAAAATGACACGTTTAGACAACTCTTAACCAATCTATCCACTTTCGTAACCTGAATCAAATAGTGAGTATTAATGACACCGCGACGCCCCACATGGTACATGCAATAATAGCATCCAGTATTTTCCATGCTTTTGGATGTTGAAACCAAGGCGTCAGTATTTTTGCTCCATATCCCAAACTAAAGAAAAAAAACCAGGAAGCACAGACAGCACCTAAAGCAAACCACCATTTTCCTAAAGCGTATTGGATTGAAATTGATCCAATCAATATGACTGTGTCTAAGTAAACATGCGGATTCAGCCAGGTAAAAGCCAGGCAGATCATCAGCACTTGTAGAAAATGCTCTGTTAGCTGACCACTTGGTACCAAAACCTCTGTTGATTTAAATGCGCTGATCGCATGGTGCAAACCATAATAAAACAGGAATCCTGCGCCAATATATTTAGAAAATATAATAATATCCGGATAATGTTCAATGACACGCGCAAAGCCCAGTACGCCAAGCAGAATTAAAATGGAATCAGACAAGGCACAAATCACACAGACCCAGAACACATGCTGCTGTTTTAAACCTTGCTTTAATACAAAAGCATTCTGTGCACCGATACTGACAATCAGGCTCATTCCCACAGCAAAACCACTCATCATATAACTGAACATCACATTCCCCTTTTTTTGAATAAATGAATTATGCAAAAAAATGAGTGCGATTAATTAAAACTAAGTTAATATCAATTTAACTAAATTATTTTTAGATAACAGATATGCTGAATGCAAAACAATGTGATGCTTTTTACGCAGTTGCAAAAACGGGAAGTTTCGATCTTGCTGCCGAGCAGCTAAATATTACTGCCTCGGCAGTGACCCTTCGTGTTCAAAGTCTGGAAAAAAAATTGGGACAATTGCTTCTGGTGAGAGATCGGCCTTGCCGTGTGACTCAATCCGGACAAACCTTATTGCATTATTTACAGCATCAACGTTTGCTAGAACAGAATCTGATGCAGGATTTGGGGGGACAACTGCAACATGAAGGTTTCTACTGTCTGAATATTGCCACCAATGCTGATTCACTCGCGACCTGGCTGTTACCAACCTTACAAGCCCAGCTGATCCAGCATAAAATTGTGTTGCATTTTCAGGTGGATGATCAATCACAGACTCATCATCTGTTAGAAGCAGGTCTCGTCAATGCCTGTTTGAGTACTGAAGCCAAGGCAATGAAAGGTTGCCGGGCAGAATTGATCGGACAGATGCAATACCGTCTCGTTGCTACGCCTGAATTTTCCCGAAACTGGTTTCATCAAGGCGTACATCGGGATGCGCTACGCCTTGCCCCTGCCATTATTTTTAATGAAAAAGACCAACTCCATACCCAATTTATTCAGCACGAATTTGGCCTGAATCTAGCACAATATCCTCACTTTTTTATTCCATCGACCCATGCATTTTTTGATGCGATTGTCATGGGTCTAGGCTATGGCTGGCTGCCGGACTATCAAACTAGGAATTTGCTGGAGTCAGGTCGACTGCTTGAACTTTCAAGTGAGATGCGAATTGAAGTGCCCTTGTATTGGCATCACTGGAAAGAACAGTCTCCTGGTCTAGAAATCCTTGGGGAGTGTTTGAAACAGCATGCTCAAACTACCATGAATCAACCCATAATAACCTGATACTTTTAAACCAGATTGGTTTTATCATTCTGGGCAAATTTTTCACTGAGTTGCTGATAGGTCGTGGTTTTTTGGAAATTCTCTAGAAAATCAATCGTGCCTTGTGGAAATTTATCTCGTTGAATTTCGCCACGATAATAAGCTTCACGCATCGGCGTGGCAGATAAGGCATCTTCAAGGCTGTCAAGTTCGACCATTTCCCATTCTGGAAAAAACTTTAAATAATAAGAAGAATCATCTTTAAAGTGCCCAATCAGTCCGACTTTGGCATCCGGTTCAATAACCTGATTCACCAGCGATTTCACTAGTTTCTGCCATTTTTCATCATTATAAACATCAATGACTTCTACAAATTTGATCCGAGCCCGATCTTCTGGACTAAAATTTGACAGGATCATGGCTTCACGCTCCGAAGCCAAGAATGGATTCTTGATATTGCGTTCATTTTGCGCAGAACCCAGAGCCAAAATCACATGTTGACTATGCTGCAGGGCAATGTTAATGGTTTGCATGTGTGCCAGATGAAAAGGCTGAAAGCGGCCAATGAAAACCAGATAATCAAATGTATAGTTCATAAGGGATCAGTTTTTTATGACTCATGAGTTGTGCTGCCCCAATAAATATGCGACATAATCATTCCCATAAAATCAAATTAAGTTTTAAAGCAAGGATAGTACGATGACACTGAGCTGTATTCAACAACCTCATGAGCATTTGAATGCGAATTTAGAACATGGTGTACTCACTTTAGCCATCAATCGTCCGGAAGCGAAAAATGCGTTATATAGCGAACTTTATCTCTGGATTGCGAAAGCTTTAGATGAAGCAGATCAGGCGCCTGAAGTTCGTGTGGTCGTTTTACGTGGTCAGGATGCAGACTTTAGTGCGGGCAATGATATGCAGGATTTTATGAAATCTGCTGCGAAGAAAGGTCAGGCACCCGCCGCTGAAGGCCCACCGTTTGTTTTACTGAAATCTGCTGCAAAATTTTCCAAGCCATTGATTGCAGCCGTGCGTGGTGTTGCAATCGGCATTGGCGTGACGATCTTACTGCATTGTGATCTGGTCTATAGTGACAATACTGCCCTGTTCCAGATTCCATTCGTCAGTCTGGGTTTATCGCCTGAAGGTGCTTCAAGCAAGCTGTTGATTCAGCAAGCGGGTTATCATAAAGCGGCCGAATTATTGCTGACTGCGCAAAAATTCAATAGCGAAAAAGCACTCGACGCAGGTCTGGTGAATAGCATTGAAGAAGATGTTTATACTAAAGCAGCAGCACAAGCTGCCCAGCTCTCTGCCCTGCCATTGGCATCACTGGTGCAATCTAAAGCCTTGATGAAACATAATGTGAATGAAATTGTGGAATGGATTGACCATGAAGCAGAAATTTTCATGCAGCGTGTTGGCTCGCCAGAAATGCTGGAAGCGGTTCAAGCCTTTATGCAAAAACGTAAACCTGATTTCACACAATTCAACTAATTTTCAAACTTATGAGTTCAACGAGGTGGTTTAGACTGCCTCAATCTTTTATTTTTCCAAGAATCTGAAGTATGCCAAATCAAAACTCTCAAACCTCTTCTCAAACAACAGATAGTTCAAATCCAGAAAAGAAACGTTATTACGAACCTGCACCTCAAGATATAGATATAGACAATTTTCGTAAGGTGATTGAAAGCCGACGTTCAGTGCGTAAATTTACCAAAAAGCCAATTCCTGTCGAAGTTCTGGATGCCTGTCTGGATCTAGCGTTGTTGGCACCAAATTCGTCGAACTTGCAGCCTTGGACTTTTTATGTGGTACAAAATCCGGGCAAGAAAAAACGTCTGGTCAAAGCCTGTATGAGTCAACTGGCAGCCAAAACAGCTTCTGAGCTAATTGTCTGTATCGCACGTACCGACCGTATTGATGAAATGGCAAAACGTAATGTGAATGAATTTCCATTTCCAGAAGCTCCGCCCGCGATTAAGAAATACTATAAATATATTCCCTATAACTATAAGACTGGTTATCTGAATGCTTTTGGTAACTTTAAGAAAGTGGCTTTCAAAGTTGCCCGTACACTGGACAAACAAATGCCAGTGTCTGCTTTCAGCCCAGCTGATGCGAAACTCTGGGCAACCAAAACGACGGCGCTTGCTTGTGAAAACCTGGTCTTAGCTTTACGTGCTTATGGTTTTGACAGCTGTATGATGGAAGGTTTTGATGAGCCGATGGTTCGTGAAATTCTGAAATTAAATGATAAACAGTATCCGGTCATGGTAATTGGTGCGGGTGAACGTGCCGAAGATGGCGTATTTTTCCCGCAATACCGTTTTGATCGTGAGCTGTTTATTCAGAAGATTTAAGCTTCTCATCTTAGAAATTAAATAGCTTAAATCTGGTAAATCTCTTGTGACATGGATGTCACATCATTCACTCTTTATTCGCTAAAACTATATAAGATAAATCTTAACGGAAATTTCATATTTTTTATTAACGCTCTTTCATCAGTGGTTTTTTACTCAGCTCCAAGTTGTATATTCCAGCAATCAAATTGAATCTCAAGCCAAGTCTTTTTCCTTTGTTACGATATCGTGCAGCCAGGATCTTTAAAGCTTTCACACTACCAAATACATGCACAATTCCGATTCTTCTTCCATTAATTTTTTGATTATAAGTTTTGAGTTCAAGATCCAATTTAGTGATTTCTCTAGTTAAATTTCTTTTTAATCGAGAATTAAGCTGAACTAAAAAGTTTAAAAAAATTTTACACAATCACACAAAATGTCTATTGCTGAATTTAAAAGATAGTTTATTTTTCTTCTATTTTTCATGAAGATAATTTTTATACTTTTAAAGTATAAAAAAATTAAAATATTAAATATCAATATAAAACAATATCTTAATATGCTTTAAAAAGACTTACAAAACTATCTTAAGCTTACTGAATTAAAGTTAAAGTAAAAAGAAAGATGAATTTTCCGAAATAAAAAAATGCTAACCGGAACAAATATTTAAGTATTTCTTAATTGAAAATGGTATTTTTTGTGATAGATCATTTAATCATTAAGATGATTTAATCAGTTCGCATAATAACAATAGATAAATAAAAAAAAATGTGACTGAAATTTTGGCTCTCTAGTTCTTTTATAAAAAGAGGCTCGAAGAAGCAAAAAAGAATTAGAGGGTTCATCTTAAAAAGAAGTTAAATAGGAGGTGAAGACGTACTGAAGATAAGATTCATAACCTTGTAATAGGATAGTAAATATTTTGAAATAAAATGCATTTTTTAAACAAATTAAAAAGACCCTAACATATAGAAGAGTTGAGGCCATGACAAAAAAGTACAGTAAATTTTTATCCATTCCTACAGATTTTAATTTAGAAGATTCACCCCATCCTTGGATTAGTCAAGTGCATACCCAATATGTGCAAAATGTTGACTATGCCTTAAAGAAATACGGTTTAGACAATTCTCGAAGACGTATTTTGCTGGCATTAAAATTTAAAAATAGAGCGAGTATTTCTGATTTATCTAACATGTTGATTTATAAAATGTCAACTACCACTAAAATCATCTATCGCCTGAAAGATGAGGGATTAGTACATACTTATTCCTGTGAGGATGATGCACGAATTACCCGCGTATTATTAACCGAAAAAGGTCAGCAAATGATTAGGGTCTGTTGACATTT
>DDAT01000018.1:0-3545 GCA_002332985.1 Acinetobacter lwoffii
GGTAAAACAGTTTGTTTTTATCTTGTTGATCGGATTTACAGATTTATTGAAAAATTCATCATTAATTTCAAAATTCTATATGGCGGTGAAAGATTAATTTTCAAGTAGTTTAGAGCAAGAATAAGGATTTTCAGCTAAGATTAAAACAAGATATTTGAGACTTGAATGATGGAATTACAACGCGGTATTTATCAACATTATAAGGGACAGCTTTATCAGGTGTTTCATGTTGCCACGCACAGTGAAACTGAAGAAAAGCTAGTGGTTTATCAATGTCTTTATGGGGATTATTCAATTTGGGTACGTCCTTTAACGATGTTCACTGAGACCATTACTACCCACGATGATCGTGAAGTAGAACGCTTTAAATTGATTCAGGCACTTTAAGCCAAACAGACTCAGGGAAGAGTGATGCAAAATTCAGATGAATTTGAAAGATTCATGCAAGAATTATATGAAAAATTTCATAGGCATGACCTTAAACAGGCAGATCGCCTGCACCGATATCGCAATATAGAGCCAGAATCAGGCCGATTTTTATCTATGCTGATTCGTGCGCAACAATCCAAAAATATTCTGGAAATTGGCACCTCTACCGGTTATTCCACTTTATGGCTGGCAGAAGCGGCTCGGCAGACTCAAGCCATGATTACAACTCTTGAAGTTGATGCAGAACGGGTTGCTCAGGCAAAGCAATATGCGACAGAAATAGATCTTGCAGATTTAATCAATTTTAAAGTAATTGATGCTCAGGTTTATCTGGAGGCAGAAAAGGAAATATTTGATTTTATCCTGTTAGATGCTGAACGAGATGCTTATGTCAGTTACTGGCCACATTTGAGTCGATTACTTAAAGCAAAGGGCGGGTTACTGGTAGTTGATAATGTCATTTCACATGCAGCAGAAGTCGAAGAATTTATTGCCTTAATTCAGCAAGACCCACGTTTTATCATGAGTATTGTACCCATAGGCGCAGGTTTGCTGATGGTGGGATTGCGTTAATTTGATTGGCTCTAATCCATGCAAATTTTATTAAAATGTAAATTATATTCGAGATACTTTTCCACGAATGCGGCTTTGTCTTGGCGTCTTAGTAAGTTGTCATAAATAAATTCAGGTACGGGATGATACAGCTCGGTATGACCATTACTGTATACAATTTTCAGGTGGCGGCTTGAGGGATTGTATTTCCAAGAAATCACGGTAAGCAGTTTTTGCATATGCGTTCCTCCACTGAATATTTCTTATCTTATCATTTGAACTTATGCCATATGGCTCTGCAGATGTATAGCTCAATTGTAAGAATCGGTAAGGATTATGAGAAAGCGAAGCAAAAGATATGCCTGAATTTTTATATGATGGATCAAGAAAAAATAGGACTGCAATATTTAAAGTCCTAATAAAATAATTTAAAAAAATAAACTCCCGTATTGCGCTGAGATAAAAGTTTAAACCATAAAAAACCACGCTAAAAAGCGTGGTTTTTTGAATCAGTTCAATCTAATTAAAATTTAAAATTAGATTTTACCTACTAGGTCGATTGAAGGAGCAAGAGTTGCATCGCCTTCTTTCCATTTAGCTGGGCAAACTTCGCCTGGGTGAGCGTGTACATACTGAGCTGCTTTAACTTTACGAAGAAGTTCTTGAGCGTCACGGCCGATACCACCAGCGTTGATTTCAACGATTTGGATTTTACCTTCTGGATCGATCACGAAAGTACCACGATCAGCAAGGCCGTCAGCTTCGATTAATACGTCAAAGTTTTTAGCAAGAGTCCAGTTTGCATCACCAACCATTACATACTGGATTTTTTTGATTTCTTCTGAAGAATCGTGCCAAGCTTTGTGAGTGAAATGCGTGTCAGTAGAAACTGAGTAGATTTCAACGCCTAGTTTTTGGAATTCAGCGTAGTTGTCAGCAAGGTCACCAAGTTCAGTCGGGCAAACGAAAGTGAAGTCAGCTGGGTAGAAGAATACAACAGACCATTTGCCTTTCAGGTCAGCTTCAGTAACTTCAATGAATTTGCCGTTTTGGAATGCAGTTGCTTTAAATGGTTTAACTTCAGTATTAATTAAGCTCATCATTGTCTCCATGATTGAGGTAGTCTTTGATTTTGAATAAGAGTATCGAAATTTTGGTTGATGCTAAAATGGTATTTTTACATTACAAACATCGGAAAAACCGAATTAAGTAAAAATGCGCCACTTCGGCAAAATCGCTTTGTTCATTTAGCAGCATCAAGATGATGGCCTGATGACAAAATTATCTCTTTTTCCTCGTGCTAGCAAACATGATGTTGAAACCAAAAAATTCAAGGGTGAATCAGGAAAAAAGCATGTTTTCCGCAAAATAATTTAAATATCAATTTCAAAATTAAACTGATGATTAAATCTACTCAGGAAAATTCAAGCGTGTCATATAGATATTTTGATAGGTTTATGGCGCTGAATTGAGGGAAATCAGGCAGCCAAAGCCAATTTGTCCGGCACTTAACAGAACTACGACTATCTGAAATCTAATGAACCAAGTAAAATAAACCTTTCCGGTTTTTTGATGTGGGTGTTTTCTCTGTGCAGAGTCATTTAAATGTAGATCAATGGATAATGGCGCGTGACCGTCACCGTTTAAATCGACTGAAAAAGGGGAAAGACGCAGATGCCAAGCAGTATCAGGAATTATTTGAAAAATCCAATCTGAAAGTACGGCAACGGCTTGAACGTCTTCCGAACATCAAGCTGAATCAGGATCTGCCGGTTACCCAATACACTGACAAACTGATTGCTGCGATTCAAAAGCATCAGGTGATTATTGTGGCCGGTGAAACCGGTTCTGGTAAAACCACCCAGTTACCACAAATTGCCATGCTGGCCGGACGTGGTCTGACCGGAATGATCGGGCATACCCAACCGCGTCGACTGGCAGCTCGCAGCGTATCACAGCGTATTGCCGAAGAAGTTGGTGAAAAACTTGGGGAATCAATTTCCTTTAAAGTGCGTTTTACGGAACAGGGTTCACAAGATTCAATTGTGCGTTTGATGACAGACGGTATCTTGCTTGCCGAATTGACGCATGACCGCTATCTGACCAAATATGACACGATTATTATTGATGAAGCGCATGAACGTTCGCTGAATATCGACTTCATTATGGGCTATCTAAAGCAACTGTTGCCGCGTCGTCCCGATCTGAAAGTCATCATTACTTCTGCAACCCTGGATGTAAACCGTTTTAGCAGTTACTTCAATGGTGCACCAATTTTTGAAGTAGAAGGCCGCAGTTTCCCAGTCGAGCTACGTTATCGCCCGATCTCGGAAATGAGCATTGGCGGTAGTGATGATGACGAGTTTGATGACTTTGAAGAAAATCTGCCTCGCGCTGTGGTCAAAGCAGTCGAAGAATGCTTTCAGGATGCACAGGAAAAAGGCCATCCTGAACATGCCGACATCCTTATTTTTGCCAGTACTGAACAGGAAATTCGCGAGCTACAGGAAACCCTGATCAAACATGGGCCACGCCATACGGAAGTATTAACTTTATATGCGCGT
>DDAT01000012.1:0-15080 GCA_002332985.1 Acinetobacter lwoffii
AAATTTGTCGTGTACAGAGAAATATAATGAAAGAGTTATTTAGAATAATTATTGGGGGAATCGTGCTTTTAATTGACAATAAAACCGAAACGGTAAGTGAAAAACTGAAGCAAATTGATAATACTGATGCGACTTTATCGATGCAGTCAAATAAATTCACGATCTATGCCTTTGATGCTTTAAGAAAAGAATTAACTACTATAAAAAAATCAAGAATATTGCTTTCTCAATCACACTGGGACATGCAATCATTGGTAGGTTGTGAGAAAGATACCAGTCTTATAAATCAATTAGGACAAAAAAGAATAGCTTTGAAGTGTTTGGAGTGGCTGAATAAGAGTCATGTCGAGATCGCTACTCATTCACGTGCTGCAGAATCTAATAATATCATTTGTATAGAAAAGGGCGATGCTTTATCTGCAATTTATGGAGATGCTTCTTTTAGTCCAGAAGGATTGGGTGAAATACCTCCTCTAAAGCAGCAAATGATTACTTACACGGATGATGCTTTAGTTGCGTGTAGAGTCTTAGAATGGTTTAAAAATCTTTGGGATGATCAGGAAAATCTAGTTCATATAAAGAAAGAAATTGTCAAAAGGATTGAAACACTCACGGAGGATCAGCCTCTAGAGAGTATCTATTTACTCACGTTATTTAATATTTTTAGTAACTTTCTGGGTGATCTTGATCAAGAAAAATTACTGAGAAGTAAAACTGGCTTTAAGGATTCGATTGTCTGGAATAAGCTTTTTAAATTCCAAAAGGATGGTGTTGTTGGAGCCATTGAAAAACTTGAAAAATTCAATGGTTGTATTATTGCTGATAGCGTAGGTTTAGGGAAAACATTCGAAGCATTAGCGGTGATTAAGTACTATGAATTGCGTAATGATCGAGTTTTAGTTCTCTGTCCTAAAAAATTACGTGATAACTGGACGATGTACACTATTAATGATAAGCGCAATATCCTAGCTGAAGATCGTTTCAATTATGACGTTTTAAATCACACAGATCTAACACGTACTAAAGGTTTTTCGAGTGAGATAAATTTAGAAACCTTAAATTGGGCTAATTATGATCTTGTGGTGATTGATGAATCCCATAATTTTAGAAATACGCCTACGAAAGTGACTGGCAATAGCCGATATGAAAAATTGTTAAATGACGTATTGAGAGCTGGCGTAAAAACGAAAGTGTTGATGCTTTCAGCAACTCCAGTCAATAACAGAATGAATGATTTAAAAAATCAAATTGCATTCATTACGGAAGGGCGAGATGTTGCATTTATAGATCAGGGCATTAAAAGTATAGAAAGAACTTTAATGTTGGCCCAGAAGCAATTCAATCAATGGGTGAAGTTACCCGTAGATGAGCGAACGACGGCAAATTTATTAGACAGTATGAGCTTTGATTACTTTAAACTCTTGGATATTGTCACAATTGCACGGTCTAGAAAGCATATTGAAAAGTATTATGGTGTTGAGGATATCGGTAAATTTCCAGAACGTTTAAAACCTAAAAATATTTATGCTGATTTAGATTTAAAAGAGGAATTTCCGCCACTCAAAGAAGTTAATAAAACCATCAGACGATTGACGTTAGCTGGATACTCGCCATTGAAATACGTCAGAAATGACAAAAAAGATGAATATTCTCGTAAGTATGATAAAGCCGTTGGGGGCGGTAAAGGGGTCTTTAAACAGATTGATCGTGAAGAAAGCTTAATTCATTTAATGCGTGTGAATCTACTTAAGCGTATGGAAAGTTCGATTCATTCGTTCACGCTTACTGTTGCAAAGCTCGTTAATCAAGTCACAGGCCTTCTCGATAAAATAGAGAAACTACAACATGGCGACATTGAAGCTTTAAATATAGAAGATATTCAAGATATAGAGTTTGAATCAGCTGAACTTGAACCCTATTTGATTGGCAATAAAACCAAAGTGCTTTTGCAAGATATGGATTTGATCCGTTTCAAGCAAGATTTGGCTGCAGATCAAATATTCTTAACCTCTATTCTGCAGATAGCACAAGAAATTGATATTTCAAGAGATGCTAAGCTTCATAAGCTTAAACAGGAAATTCTATTTAAAGTCCAAAATCCTATTAATGCGGATAACAAAAAACTAATCGTCTTTACCGCTTTTGCAGATACTGCTGAATATCTTTATAAAGAACTCTCATCTTGGGGTGTGAGTGCGTTAGGGATTCATAGTGCTCTTATTACTGGTAGTGGATCGAATAAAACAACATTAAAAGGTTTAGGTGCTGATCTTAATACATTACTTACTGGGTTTTCACCAATATCTAAAGAACGTGATAAAACAAATATTTCAGATGAAAAAGAAATAGATTTACTGATCGCAACTGACTGTATTAGTGAAGGACAGAACTTACAAGATTGTGACACTTTGATTAACTACGATATTCATTGGAATCCAGTCCGAATCATCCAACGATTTGGACGTATTGATCGTTTAGGCTCTAAGAACACACAAATACAATTAATTAATTTTTGGCCCAATATGGAGTTGGATGAATACATCAATCTTGAAGCGAAAGTTTCAGGGCGTATGGTGTTATTAGATATTTCAGCAACGGGTGAAGAAAATGTAATTGATCCAAATAATGTTGAAATGAATGATTTGGAATACAGAAAAAAGCAACTACAGCAACTTAAAGATGCAGTTGTCGATTTAGAAGATATGGCAGGTGGGATTTCTCTTACTGATTTAACTTTAAATGATTTCCGCTTAGATCTATCAAATTACCTTAATACGCAAAATAACTTACAAACGTTAGAGGCAATGCCTTTTGGATTGTTCTCAGCTGTATCCCTTCGACAATTTAAAGAGAGCTATGATATTCCGAAAGGAATTATTTTCTGCTTGAAAAGTTTAAAAACAGGGAAAGATGCTTTGCAAATTAGTGACCACTATCCTTTGCATCCTTACTTTTTAGTGCATGTTAGTTTTGATTTAGACATTGTTCATCAATATACACAACTCAAGCAGATTCTAGATATTTTTAAATTAGCATCTTTAGCTAAAGTTCAAGTCGATCAAACGGCGTACCAACAGGTTAATTTAATGACTAAACAGGGACAAGATACGACTTTATTTAAAAAAATGCTGGTCAAAGCAATTGAGAGTATAGAAGGGAAAAGTGAGGAGAAAGGAATCGAAAGCTTATTCCATAAAGGAGGAACTGTGCTATCCGCCTCAGGTAGTCAAAACCTGGAAGATTTTACAGTGGTGTCCTATTTGGTTATTACGGATTAAGAGTGGGAATAAAAATGAGTTTACTCGATGATTTTTTGAATCAGTTAAATATCCCTGAAAAATGCAAAGTAGATAAGACCGTCTTTAAGAAACTATTTGAACAGGCAAATGATGGTCATAAAAATATTTTAGATGCAAAAGATAGAGAATGTTTAAAAAAGGATATATCCAAAATTACGTGGTTATATAGTTTTAAACCGAGCACGCTCAACATTCCTGTGTACCAAACTGAAATTCGTGAATATTTAGAAGTCGCGGTCTTACTGGTGGAAGTCGAGGATAAAAAGAACATAGAAAGGATTCAGCAGTTTTTTAATCGTTGTATTCCTTATCCATTAGTGCTCTTATTTCATTTTAAAAATGAAGAAGAGGATTGCCTCAGTTTTGGTGTAATCCATAAGCGTACCAATCAGTCTGATAAAGAAAAATGGGTACTTGAAGAAAGTGTTATTTCATCTTGGCTGAATTCAGGACAATTGTCGGTAGTGGAGCAGAAATTTTTAGTAAGCATGCAACTATCTCAGTTATCATTCCAAAGCTTTTATCATTTTTATGATTCGATAAAAGCACGCCTAATTGCCTTAGAATGTGCAAGATATAGTGGCTCTTTTGAGCTTTCATCACAGGATGATCATCTCTCCACAGAGAGTCGTGAGAGTGCTTTGAAAAATTTAATTGAATTGGAAAAAAGACAAGTAGAAATCTCCAATAAATTAAAGAAAGAAAAGCAGCTAGGTCGACAGGTTGAGCTTAATGTTCAGCTACATAAGCTGAAAGATGAAATTCAGTCGATTGTTCGTCGTATATAGATTTCGAGTCATCCCAATTTTTAAACTTTGAAGTAATGGTTATGCAGAAAATAAGTCTTGAAGAAAACCAAAGTGAAAATTTGGTTCAGCAAAATATTGAACATCTAAAGCAGATTTTTCCTGAAGTTTTCTCTGAAGGTAAAGTCAATTTTGAAACCTTACGTCAGCTTTTGGGTGATCAGAAGGTTTTGGATGAAGGTGAAGAAAAGTATGGCTTGAACTGGCATGGGAAAAAGAAAGCCCGTCAAGCGGCATTGATGCCTTCACTTGGAACATTATTACCGTGCCCTGAAGAAAGTGTAGATTGGGATAACACGCAAAACTTATTTATTGAAGGTGATAACTTAGAAGTGTTAAAGCTTCTGCAAAAGAGCTATACCAATAAGGTTAAACTTATCTATATTGATCCTCCCTACAACACTGGTAGCGAGTTTATTTATCCAGATAATTTTCAAGAAAATTTAGATACTTATCTTCTTTATACAGGGCAAAAAGATGAAGAAGGTAACACTTTAACATCAGCGAAAGAAAAAGCGGGTCGTAAGCATTCCAATTGGTTGAATATGATGTATTCACGCCTTTTATTGGCGAGATCTCTTTTAAAGGATGATGGCGTTTTAGTAATCTCTATTGATGAAAATGAGCATGTCAATTTAGTCAAAATTGCACAAGAAATTTTTGGTGAAGAAAACTACTGTGGAGAGATTGTTTGGAAGAATAGTAGTAAAAATGATCAAGATTATATTTCTATACAGCATGAGTATTTTGTTTTTTTCACAAAAAATAAATCGGTAAATAAAGGTGAATGGCTCGAGAAAAAAGAGGGCATTGATGAAATTTATAAAGCTTTCGAAAAATTCAAAAATGAGCATGGTAATGATTGGAAAGCAATCCATCAAGCAGCTTTAGATTGGTATAAGACTTTTCCTGACTCTAATCCGATTATTGATAGTAAGCACTACAGTTGGATGGATGAAAAGGGCGTTTATTTCCCTGACAATATTTCAGGACCAAATGTTGGACAATATGTATATGAGGTTGAACATCCTGTAACTAAGAAGAATGTTAAAAAACCTTCTAGAGGTTGGTTCTGTCCGAAATCTACAATGGATGAGCTAATTGCAAGTGGGGGAATACATTTTGGTATAAATGAAACGACAGTACCTTGTTTAAAGACGTATTTGAAAAATACTGAGATGAAAAGTCTAACAAGTTTGCGTTTCAAAGATGGTCGTGTTGCATCTAAAAGATTAAGAGCTTTATTTGGTGAAAATATTTTTACTAATCCCAAAGATGAAGAATTATTGGTAGATTTTTTTAAAGCATTAAATATAAAGGAAAATGATGTTGTTTTAGATTTCTTTGCGGGTTCTGGAACGACAGGACATGCTGTAATGCTTCATAATGTTCTGAATGCTCATCGAGTTAAATATATTCTAGTGCAGTTGCCTGAAAGTTTAGAAGCTATGGCTAAGACGGCAACAGGTTTATCCAAGAAGATTATTCTTAATTCGATTAAGTATTTAAATGAACGCTCTCTTCCACTGAATATATGTGAAATTACTAAATTAAGATTAAAGCTAGTTAAAGAAAAGCTAGAAGAAACAGATGTGGATCAGTCATTAGACCTAGGCTTTAAAGTATTTAAACTCGCTCAATCCAATATCCAACCTTGGAATCCAGATCCTACAGATTTAGAGGCAACACTCTTAGAGAGTGAAAACCACTTAATCGAAGGTCGTACAGAACAAGATATTCTGTATGAACTACTGCTGAAGCGTGGTATTGATCTCGCAACACCAATCACAGAGCGTAAAGTTGGTGAAAAAACTGTGTATAGCATTGGCTATGGAGCGACGTTTGCATGTTTAGATGAACATATTCAAGCAGGTAACATTGAGTCTATCGCTCAACTCATCATCGATTGGTATCAAGAATTAGCGCCAGGAAATAAACCACATATTTTCTTCCGAGATAGTGCTTTTGAAAATGATGTAGTAAAAACCAATATCGCCGCTATTCTTCAACAAAATGGCTTAGACCACGTACGTAGTTTATAAGGGAAAACGCTGTGAAAGTTACATTGCAAGACGGTCAGTCTTTAGATATTCAACAAGAAAATATTGAAGCACTTCAACAGTTATTTCCTGAGCTAGTACGAGATGGAAAAGTTAATTTTGATGTGTTCCGTCAAGTCTTTGGGGATTTAGATGTTCTTGAAGAAGGTGAAGAAAAGTTTGGGTTGAATTGGCACGGCAAGAAAAAAGCCCGCCAAAATGCCTTTACACCTTCACTTGGTACTTTACTGCCATGTCCAGAAGAAAGCGTGGATTGGGATACGACGCAAAATCTATTTATTGAAGGTGATAACTTAGAAGTCTTAAAGCTTTTGCAAAAGAGCTACGCCAATAAAGTCAAAATGATCTATATCGATCCTCCTTATAACACTGGTAATGAATTTATTTATAATGATGATTTTAAAGATAGTCTAAATAACTATTTAGTATTGACCGGTCAAATTAATGATGAGGGTTTAAGTAATACATCAGATGTTGATTCAAAAGGAAGAAAGCATGCAAGCTGGTTAAATATGATCTATCCAAGATTGTTTTTAGCTAAACAATTGCTTAGTAAGAATGGTGCAATATTTATATCTATTGGAGAAGATGAGTTAGGAAACCTAAAAGTAATTTGTGATGAAATTTTCGGTGAAGAAAATTTTATTACTGTTTGTTCGCGAGTTGTTAAAACGGGTGGACAGAAAGGTATACATTTTTCACCATGTGTAGACTATATTCTTTGTTATGCGAAAAATATAAATGAATTAAAATCATTTAGAGAAGAATTAAGTCAAAATGTGATTGATAAAGTTTACACAAAAACCGAGATAGACGGACCAAGAGCTGGAGAAAAATATCGTTCTATGGGGTTATATCAAGCAATGCTAGATAAAAGAGCTAACCAGCGATACTACATAGAATGTCCAGATGGAACACTAGTAATTCCTCCAGGAAAAACATTTCCTAAACAAATTTTAGAAGGTGAACAAATAACACCAATGGATGGAGATGGAGTCTGGAGATGGACCTATAAGAGATATTATGAGGAAAAATTAGCAGGTAATATCGAATTTATTCAAAGCGAGCAGACTTCTTTGGTAGATCAAAATGGTGAGTCTGCTAAATGGAATATTTACTATAAAATTTGGTTAAATGATCGTTTGGAAGAAGGGCAAGTACCAGGGAATATTTTAGCTAAGTTTGAAAGTAGACATGCTTCATCGGAGTTAAAAAAATTGGATATTCCATTCGATTTTCCTAAACCGAGTATGCTAGTTAAATATTTAATGAATTTATGTTCAGTAGGCGATAATGAAATAGTATTAGATTTTTTTGCTGGTTCGGGCACGACAGGGCATGCTGTTCTAGATTATTCTAATGAAATGAGTAAAGCAGCAAGATTTATTTGTGTGCAACTTCCGGAAATTCTTAATGTTAATTCTCAAGAATATAAACAGGGCTATAAGACAATTTCAGATATTAGTAAAGAACGTATTAAGAGAGTTTCTTTACAATGGAAAGAGTCCTCTATAAATAAGGGATTCAAGACTTTCAAGTTAGCTCAATCAAATATTCGAGCTTGGGACGCTTACTCCCAAGATTTAGAAAATGCTTTAGATCTAAACGAAGATCATCTGGTCGAAGGTCGTACTGAACTAGACGTGCTTTATGAACTACTGTTAAAGCGTGGTATTGATTTAGCAACACCAATTGAAAAACGTGAAATTAATGCGAAAACACTGTATAGCATTGGCTATGGTGCAGTGTTTGCGTGTTTAGATGATTCGATTTTAGCTTCTGATCTGGATGTTATCACATCTGCCATTATTGAATGGCATAAAGAATTAGCCCCTTCAAACGACACACATATTTTCTTTAAAGACAGCGCATTCCAAGATGATGTTGTAAAAACCAATCTCGCGGCTATTCTAGAACAGAATGGCTTAAAGTATGTACGCAGTCTGTAAGGGGAGACACCATGAGTAAAAAAATTAGTGGTGCAGAGTACCCATTAGCGAAAATCTTTAGTTCAGATTTCCAGTATGTCATCCCATCTTACCAACGTCCTTATACGTGGGAAGAACAGCATGCTTCAGTACTTTTTGATGATCTCTACAACTTCTTCCAAACAGAAAAAGAAGATGAGTATTTCCTTGGCAGTATTGTTTTAATCAAACAAGAAGGGAAACCTTATGCTGAAGTCATTGATGGTCAGCAACGTTTAACCACACTTACAATATTATTTGCCGTGTTTGCTGCTTTAGATCAAGGTGGGATCAACGGCCCACTTTATAAGTACATTTTTGAACCTGGTAATGAGTTTGAAGGGATCAGTCCACAACCCCGTTTAACCTTGCGTGAACGAGATAAAGATTACTTTAAACAATATGTCCAAGAGTTAAAGTTTGAAGCACTTTTTAAGCTTGATAATGAACAATTAGAAAATGAAGCCAAGTTGCATATTAAGCAAAATAGTAAAGTGCTGTATGACAAAGTAAAAACAACTTTTGATCATGATGCACAAAGCCTAAAAGAGTTTATTAAGTTTCTAGTTCAGAGATGTTTTATTGTTGCTGTAACCACACCAAGCCAGAATACAGCTTTCCGAGTGTTCTCAGTAATGAATAGTCGTGGCTTAGATTTACAGCCAACGGATATTATTAAAGCTGATGTGATTGGTGCATTGAGCGCAGAAACTGAAAGAGAAGTTTATAGTAAAAAATGGGAAGACCTCGAAGAAAGTATTGGTCGAGATGATTTTAATAATCTATTTAGCCATATACGTATGATTTTTTCTAAAGAAAAAGCAAAACGTAATCTTTTAGAAGAGTTTCAAGGCTATGTCTTATCGATTATCACTGATCCAAAGGTTTTCGTTGATCAAATCTTAGACCCTTATGTCGATGCGTATGACATTGTAAAAACGAGTTCATACACTGCAACAGCCAATGCTGAAAAGATCAATAATCACTTGAAGTGGCTGAACCGAATTGATAATTCAGATTGGGTACCAGCTGCAATTCAGTTCGTGATCCAACATAAAAGTGACTCAGAATATATGCTTTGGTTCTTTGAGAAGTTAGAGCGACTGGCTGCTTATATGCATATCTGTGGGCTGAATATTAATGAGCGTATTGAGCGCTATAAATTAATTCTAATTGCATTGGAGCAAGAGCATTCTTTAGCTGCACCTGTAAGTACGGTTGAATTGAGTAATAATGAAAAGATTCAAATGTTGAATGTACTTCAGAGTGATATTTATAGCTTAACCGCTCGACGTCGTAATCACATTATTTTGAGATTAGACTCATTCTTATCAGATGGTGCAGCAAGCTATGATTCTTCGATCTTAACCATTGAGCATGTCCTTCCTCAAACAGTGCATGAGGGAAGTGAATGGTCAGAGTTATGGCCAGATGAAAATGTGAGAAAAGCATGGACGCATAAATTAGCGAATTTGGTTCCTCTGAATAAGCGTCGTAATTCGAAAGCTCAAAATTATGATTTTGATAAGAAAAAGTCAGCTTATTTTGCAGGTACTAAGGCAGTATCATCTTATGTCTTAACGACTCAAGTGCTCAATGAGCCCAAATGGACGCCAGAAGTCATTCTGAAAAGACAAGATGCTCTGCTTAACGTATTTAAAGAAAATTGGGGGCTATAATGGCGACAATGAAATTACAGTTTGAAGATAACCTAGATTACCAACGTGCAGCAATTGATGCGGTAGTGAACTTATTTAAAGGACAGGAAATCACACGTAGTGAATTCTCTGTGACTTACCGTAATAATGACGATGTAAACTTGGCATTGTTTGAAGATACTCAGCTCGGTATCGGAAACAGAAAACTTTTATTAGATGAAGAGATTGAGGATAATATTAAAAGTATTCAACTTAAAAATGGGCTCAAACCTGTTGAAAGTCTAGCGAGTAACGATTTTACTGTAGAGATGGAAACGGGTACAGGAAAGACATACGTTTATTTGCGTACCATATTCGAGTTGAACAAAGAATATGGTTTTACTAAATTTATCATTGTTGTTCCTTCAATTGCCATTAAAGAAGGTGTCTATAAAACCTTACAAATCACGCAAGAACATTTTGAGGGCTTATATCCTAAAGCTAAAGGGTATGAATACTTCCTCTATGATTCAAATAAACCAGGTCAAGTAAGAAACTTTGCCACGAGCTCTAATATTCAAATAATGGTCACCACAGTTGGTGCAATCAACAAAAAAGACATTAATAACTTATATAAGCCAAGTGAAGATTTTAACGATGAAAAGCCAATTGATTTTATTCAGGCAACTCATCCAATCATTATTGTTGATGAGCCACAAAGTGTAGATGGCGGCTTAAACGGTGCGGGTAAGAAAGCGTTAGATGCAATGAATCCGCTGTGTACTTTACGTTATTCAGCGACCCATGTTGATAAATTTAACATGGTGTATCGTCTGGATGCTGTGGATGCTTATGAAAAAGGCTTGGTGAAGCAGATTGAAGTTGCCTCATTAGAAGTTGATAGCGGTTATAACAAGCCTTATATCAAGCTCGAATCAACCAAAAACTCGAAAGGCTCTATTACTGCAAAGGTTGAGCTTGATGTTCAACGTGGAAAAAATATAAGACGTGAAGTATTAACGGTTGAAGATGGTGATGATCTAGAACAAATCACAAATCGTGCAATCTATGCAAATATGCAAATCGGTACTATTACTTGTGGTAAGCAGGAGTCGATAGAGGTTAAAGGGGCAGGATACGACCGTGTTTTGACACCGGGTGAAAATATCGGTGGCTTAGATCCTGATGATCAGAAACGCTTAATGATTCGTCGTACCATACAAGAACATTTTGAAAAAGAATTGCGCTTTGCTGCGAATGGTCAAAAGATTAAAGTCTTGAGCTTATTCTTTATTGATAGTGTAGAACATTATCGCCAATACGATGAAAGCGGTAATGTTGTTAAAGGTAAGTATGCTTCGATGTTTGAGGAAGAATATCAAAAGCTTGCTAAATCACCGAAGTTTAATAGTTTATTTAATGAAGTTGACGTTAGTACGGATGCAAGTGAAGTTCATAATGGTTACTTCTCAATTGATAAAAAAGGCAAACTCGTCAATACAGCAGAAAATAACCAAGCAGGGCGTGATGATTCTGAACGTGCTTATAATCTCATCATGAAAGATAAGGAAAAGTTATTAAGTTTTGACACCAAATTAAAATTTATTTTTTCGCATTCTGCACTAAAAGAAGGTTGGGATAATCCTAACGTTTTCCAAATCTGTACGTTAAGAGATATGGGTACTGAACGTGAACGTAGACAAACAATCGGTCGTGGTTTAAGGCTCTGTGTAGATCAAAGCGGAACTCGGATTAGAGGTCGTGATTATGGTGTAAATACACTGACAGTCATCGCAACAGAAAGTTATGAGCAATTTGCAGAAAATCTACAACGTGAAATTGAGGCTGATACAGGTATCCGCTTTGGTATTGTGGAAACACATCAATTTGCCACTATTCAAACTGTGAATACAGCAGGTGAAGTTGTACTACTTGGAATTGAAGACTCGGAAGTGATCTGGGACTTTCTAAAAGATTCCGAATTTATTGATAATAAAGGTAAAATTCAAGACTCTTTAAGAAAGCATCTCAAAGATGAAACCTTCAAGTTGAGCGATGAAATAGTTGAGAACCTTAAAACCAATTATGGAGAGCTACAATCTAAGGAGATTGGGGCAAGCATTACCAAATTACTTAAAAAACTCGCTGGTCGTTTGGATGTTAAAAATGCAGATGAACGCACACCTATCGCGACTAGAAAAGCAATTCTAGATTCAGAAGAATTTAAAGCACTTTGGGATCGAATTAAATTCAAAACAACTTATAGAGTTGATTTTGATAATGAGAAGTTAATTAAAGACTGTGCAGAGGCAATCTTTGCTTGTCCACCTATCACTAAGACAAGGGCTCAATTTAGAAAAGCAGAGTTAGAGATTAGTAAGGGTGGGGTTTTGGCAAATGAAACATCCAAATCTGGTTTCACGACTGTTCATGAAACAAATATTGAATTACCAGATATATTGACTGATTTACAAGATAGAACGCAGCTTACTCGTAAAAGTATTGTGCGTATCTTGAAGGATAGTAAACGTTTAGAAGACTTTAAGCGCAATCCCCAGCAGTTCATGGATTATTGTGCTGAAGCCATTATTAGAACGAAACGTTTGGCATTGGTCGATGGTATCAAATATACGAAGGTAGGTAATGAACATTATTACGCGCAAGAGTTATTTGAGCAGACTGAATTGAGCGGTTATCTAAAAGATATGATTGAAGCACAAAAGTCTGTGTATACCCATGTAGTCTATGATTCAGCAGGGGTGGAACAAAATTTTGCACTTGATCTAGAGAAAAATGAAAAGATTAAGATCTATGCCAAGTTACCTTCCTGGTTTAAAGTTCCAACGCCATTAGGCACTTATAATCCTGACTGGGCAATTGTTGTTGATGATGAAGGAGAGGAAAAACTCTTTTTCGTTGTAGAAACTAAATCAAGTACATGGTGGGATGATTTACGCCATCAGGAAGGAGCAAAGATCAAATGTGGTGAGCAACATTTTGCTGCATTAGCCTTAGATATAGCTAAGCCTGTACACTATATAAAAGCAAAAGATGTTGATGGTTTTATGGCTTATATTGATTAAGTTTGGAATAAAAGAGAGTGGCATTGCCACTTTCTTTTATATAAGGGTAAAAATAGGGTTAATCACAAGTATTTTAAAATGTAAACTTATTATAAATAAAGAATTTTTAAGTGAGTTAAATTGCCACCATCTCCATCTTTTCAAGAAAATTAATTAAACCGCTTCATTTTTAGATTCTGGGGTATAGCGTTGTCCACTCATAATGTTCTCTCCTATGCAAAAAGAATCTACGATATTTGTCTAGGAGAGTGGTGGCTATTCAGCTCTAAATAGAGGGGGGGTGTCTTCTTTAAGATAACGAAATTCTAGCATGATATAAGAACAAACTTGCAAATCGATAAATTATAACCCCCTGTAATTTTAACAAAATATTTTTTGAGATTTAATCCACTAAATCTAATTTGGAGAAAAAATGAGTACAAGATTTTTCAATATTAAAAAGGTTTTTAAAAACAAAGGGTTATTTTTTAAATTCTCGTGACGCTTTTGAAGTATCTTCCTGAATGCTAACGATCAGTCCTACAGGATCACGCTGCTGAAATCCAAGATGGTATTGATAATTGCCTAGCAAGCTTTTAACTAATGCCAGTCCTAAACCATGGCCATGCTGCTGAGCCGATTTTCGCCAGAAGCGCTGTCCTAAATGTTGGATATCCTGTGCTGTAAGTTGTTGTCCATCATCTTCAATCACCAGGCAACCAGACTGCATGGAAATCCAGATATGGGCAGCCTGTGCATGCAGCAGTGCATTTTCAAGCAGATTTTTCAGTACGGTATACAGCACAAATTCAGGTAGCTGAATTTCACCCAGGCTCCAGTTCACCTGTATTTTTTCATTCATTTCTGGATAGCGTGTACTTAAGTCTGCAAGGACCTTCTCAAGTGTGGGGCGAAGCCAGATAGTCTCAGTCATTTCCTGGATACTGTTTTCCGATTGGGTCAGTAATAAAAGCTGCTCGAGTAACAGCGTATAACGCCGGATACTCTCATTGGCCTGCTGCAAATTGTGCTGAATGGATTCAGGCAGATTCTGCTGTTGACTAATCAGCTGGGCCAGTTGTACATGAGTTTTAATTGCGGTCAGGGGACTGCGTAATTCATGTGCAGCATAGGCACTAAAGGCTTTCTCCTGTTGCAGACTGTCATTAATTTTCTGAATCAACTGCGTGGAATTGTTGACAAAAGGCTGTACTTCCTGGGGAATGCTTGCAGGCTTGAGCTGCATTAAAAAATCTGCCGCCTCTGAATAGTTAAGGTTTTTCTGGTTCAGGTATTGACTGAGCTGATCCAAAGACCGGAACTGTCTGCGGATAATAAAGATGATCAAGGCAATACAGATCAGCAGTGAGAAGACTAAGGGAACCAGTACGGCCTGCAGAATCTGCTGTAGTAGGGTATCCCTCAAGAACATGCGTTCTGCCGCCACCACCTGAATATCGCCACGACGCAGGACATAACTGCGCCATTCCGTATCACCCTGCTGCCAGGTGCTGAATCCTTCTGGTCGTTGGCTTAAATTTTTTGGGGCACCGCGTGTTTTGGCAATGATCTGATTGCCTACCGAGACGTCAGAGCTAAAAAGAGAGACTTCACAGGCAATTAACTGGTTTACCTCATCATTCTTGGCTAATTTTGATAAGGTTGCATCCCCCAGACTATCCAGCGGTAACTGCTGAATCAGCCGGGCAACCATTTGCGCAGATGCCGATAAGCGTTGATCCAGCGTGTCTTGTAAGCGTTGTTTCAGGTCAATATACAGCCATGAAAATACCGCACTCCACAACACAATAAACACGGCCAAAAGACTCATGACCAAACGCCATTTCAAGCTGTGACTAAACATGACGTTGCTCAAACGGTTTGAAAATATATCCCACACCACGAATGGTCTGAATCAAGTCTGGATGCAGTTTTTGTCTTAGGTGATAAATGTGTACATTCAGGGCATTGCTCTCGATAGAGTCCTGGAAGCCATAGAGCTTGTCAATAAGCTGTTCATTTTTCAGGATCTGGTTGGGGTGGCTCATCAGGGTTTCCAGCAGGCTGAATTCACGGCGAGATAAATTCACAGCCTGGTCTTGATAGGTCACAGTCTGGGTATCCCGGTTCAGAACCAGTTCATCAAATTGCAGTGTATTCGAGGCAAAGCCACGGTGGCGACGGGTGAGAGCATGAATCCGAGCAATCAGTTCCTCCAATTCAAAAGGTTTGGTCAGGTAGTCGTCGGC
>DDAT01000012.1:167248-190963 GCA_002332985.1 Acinetobacter lwoffii
CACACCATTCAATTTTTGCTGGTTTTGTTAATTTAGCAATCTCTTCCACCCAAGCAATAAGCTTAGGGTGACGAACGAATTCTGGTGCGTTCACTTGGGTCATGGTGAGGCCTATCTCAAATGTGTACAAATTAGATGTACAAAGTACAATCCGAGCAATAAAAAATATCGCCCAGATGAAGTATGAAAAAAAGTGGCTGTATTAAAGCATAAAATGATAAAAAAAATAAGACCAAAGAAGTGCTAGATTTCTTTTGGAATATAATGCTATTTTATTTATAAATATAAGTAAAACAACAAGATAAAACTAAACATTTGAATTATTAAGGTTATTTATATAAGTGATGAGTGGTATTTATTTCAAAAATTTATATTAAAATCATTATCTTAGTTTTATAAGATCTCTAATATTCATTATTGATTAAATAAATGGTTGCCATTTGAATTTTACATAAAGCCACTGTTAATTGTCTATGAATTGGACAAAATGCCAATAGGCTTCAATGAAATTGCGCGAAAAATGTCTAATCAATCTAAACCCTTATCGCTGATTTTTAATCATAAAGCTGGTTTTCGCATACAGGGGCCAGAAGGCATTTATGAGCAGCTGATCGATATATTTTCAGCACAGGGTTATCAAACTAAAGCTTATGAAATCAATGATTCACAGCAATTTGATAAAATTATGGTTGAGGTGCTTGAACAGCATTCGGCATCTAGCGAGTCAGGAATCATCGTTGCGGCAGGCGGAGATGGCACTTTAAATACAGTCGCCAAACATGTGTTGAATACGCAAATTCCTGTCGGTATTTTGCCTTTAGGGACTTTTAACTATGTGGCGAGATTATTGGGGATTCCGCTGGATTTGCTTGAAGCGGCAAAAGTGATTGCGACAGGACAGCCACAACGTATGAATGTTGCTCGTATCAATCAGGAAATTTATCTGAATAATGCCAGTTTAGGTCTATATCCTTTATTTATTAAAAAACGTGAAGACTATAATCGTATTTTTGGTCGCTTACCGCTACATGCCTATACTTCTGCACTGGATGTTTTAATTCGCGACCGTAAAGAATTAAAACTAAAAATCTGGGTGGATCAAAAGAAATATCCGGTAAAAACACCACTGATTTTTTTTGGCAATAATCCCTTGCAACTGGCGGATATGAAAATGCGCATTGCAGAAGCGGCTGAAAAAGGCAAAGTGGCGGGAGTTGTAGTTTCTAAAAGTGATAAGCTTACTTTATTTAAGCTAGTGTATCAGCTGATTCGTGGCAAGATTGACCAGGCATCGGATATTTATAGTTTTGCAGCCGATCAAGTTCGAATCGAATCCCGAGCCAAGAAACTGATGGTAGCGATTGATGGGGAAATTGTGGAAATGGCCCCGCCACTCAATATTTCTGTATTAAAAGATAGCCTAAACGTAATGGTGCCACATGATCCTGCATCTGTCTGATCTGCATTTTGGAACAGAGAAGCCGGAGTGTTTAGAAGCGATTCGGCATTTCTGTCAGACCCATCCACTTGAAGCCGTCGTCATCAGTGGTGACCTGACTCAGCGCGCACGTTTGGGTCAATTCTTTGCCTGCAAAAAATTTTTAGATCAGCTCAATACGCCTTATATGGTGATCCCGGGGAATCATGATATTCCGCTCTATCATTTGTGGAATCGGCTTTTCAATCCATTTACCCGTTACCAGATTTTTTTTGGTGAATTGGAGCCAATATTTGAAACTGAAAATTTTTATCTGATTGGGGTGAATTCGATCCGACGTCGATATCATACCAAAGGGCATTTATCCCTTGAGCAGATTCAGCGTATTGACCTGACGCTGGCGCAGGCGCCTGCGTCCAAATTAAAAATCATTGTCAGCCATCAGCCTTTTTATGTGCCTTTTCAAAATAAGCGCGGTTTCAAGGACAGCCCATTGATGGCCAAAATTGCTTTAGAGGCCTGGGCAGAGCATGGTCTGTTTGCGCTGTTGCATGGGCATCTGCATCAACCGGCGATTTATGATTTGAATCAGATGTTCGGATTGGGGATGGATCATCCTGTATATGATGTACATGCAGGGACTTCTGCGTCAAATCGTCTACATAAAGATGAACCGAACAGCTTTAATCTGATTGATGCCACAGGAAAAATTTCTCAATATTTATTCGATGAAGTGGCACAAGCCTTTATGTTGAAGGCTGATCTGCCGAATAAATAGACGAAAACCTATGATTCGTTAAAAAAAACCAATTTTTTTTCATTTTTGCCCTTGAAGCGTTTTATTCCATCTCCATAAAAGTGACATCAAAAATTTTTGATGATGACCCATGGAATAATTAAGTCGTCATCAGTGACCTAAAAAAGACTTAGTCTGATGGAGTTATTTATGAGCAACATTCGTCCATTACATGACCGCGTTGTTATTCGTCGTGTTGAAGAAGAAACTAAAACAGCTGGGGGAATTTTACTTCCAGGTTCGGCTGCTGAAAAACCTGCTCAAGGTGAAATCATTGCAGTTGGTAATGGTCAAATCACTGACAATGGCGTACGCGCGTTAGACGTAAAAGTTGGCGACAAAGTATTGTTCGGTACTTATGCAGGCACTACTGTAAAAGTAAACGGCGAAGAGCTTTTAATCATGAAAGAATCTGACATTTTAGCGGTATTAGAAGCTTAATCTGCGCTAAAAAAGTTTTATTCATTCCAAATCAGATTTTGTAAAGATACAACAATATTCGGAGTCAAATATGTCAGCTAAAGACGTAAAATTTGGTGATTCAGCTCGTTCAAAAATGATTGCTGGTGTAAACACCCTTGCAGATGCAGTAAAGGTTACTTTGGGTCCTAAGGGCCGTAACGTTGTTATCGACCGTTCTTTTGGTGCACCGCACATCACTAAAGATGGTGTCACTGTTGCCAAAGAAATTACGCTGAAAGACAAGTTCGAGAACATGGGTGCTCAACTGGTTCGTGAAGTTTCTTCAAAAACTAACGATATCGCAGGTGATGGTACAACGACTGCGACTGTATTGGCACAAGCAATTTTGAATGAAGGCATCAAGTCAGTAACAGCGGGTATGAACCCAATGGACTTGAAACGCGGTATCGATATTGCGGTACGTTCTGTAGTTGAAAACATCAAGGCAACTGCAAAACCAGCATCAGACTCTAAAGCGATTGAACAAGTAGGTTCGATCTCTGCTAACTCTGACACGACTGTAGGCCAGTTGATTGCGCAAGCAATGGAAAAAGTGGGCAAAGAAGGCGTGATCACGGTTGAAGAAGGTTCAGGCTTCGAAGATTCGCTGGACGTAGTTGAAGGTATGCAGTTCGACCGCGGTTATATCTCTCCGTACTTCGCGAACAAGCAAGATACTTTAACAGCTGAACTTGAAAATCCATTCATTCTTCTTGTTGATAAAAAAATCAGCAATATTCGTGAATTGATTACAGTACTTGAAGCTGTTGCTAAAACTGGTAAACCGCTTTTAATCATTTCTGAAGATGTTGAAGGCGAAGCGCTTGCAACTCTTGTGGTCAACAACATGCGCGGTATTATCAAAGTATGTGCGGTGAAAGCACCTGGTTTTGGTGACCGTCGTAAAGCTATGCTTCAAGACATCGCGATCTTGACTGGCGGTACTGTGATTTCTGAAGAAATCGGCATGCAGCTGGATCAAACGACGCTTGATCATTTGGGTACAGCACATAAAGTAACTGTTTCTAAAGAAAATACTGTAATCGTAGATGGTGCGGGTAATGCTGGCCAAATCGCTGACCGTGTACAGCAAATCCGTGCACAGATTGAAGAATCTACGTCAGAATACGACAAAGAAAAACTTCAAGAGCGTGTAGCGAAACTTGCTGGCGGTGTTGCTGTCATCAAAATTGGTGCTGCAACTGAAGTTGCAATGAAAGAGAAGAAAGACCGTGTAGACGATGCGCTTCACGCGACTCGCGCTGCGGTTGAAGAAGGTGTTGTTGCAGGTGGTGGTGTTGCACTGGTACGTGCTGCATCTGCACTTGAAGGTGTAACAGGCGCGAATGATGACCAAAACGTAGGTATCAACATTCTTCGCCGTGCGATTGAAGCACCGCTTCGTCAAATCGTATCTAACGCAGGTGATGAGCCTTCTGTAGTGATCAACGCTGTGAAGAATGGCGAAGGTAACTTCGGTTATAACGCTGCAACTGGCGAATATGGCGATATGCTGGAAATGGGTATTCTTGACCCTGCTAAAGTAACGCGTTCTGCACTTGAGCACGCCGCTTCTGTTGCTGGCTTGATGCTGACCACTGAATGCATGATCACTGAAATCCCAGAAGACAAACCTGCAATGCCTGATATGGGTGGCATGGGTGGGATGGGCGGCATGATGTAATTCATCATCCGAGCATTTCATAAAAAATCCCCGCTATTGCGGGGATTTTTTTATGCGTTTACAAAATTATGATGCGGACTTTTTAACTAATTTATAATTTAAATTACTGTCGATTTTTTTACCTGATTTCATCTCGCGTGCTTCAACAAAATTTTCACCAACAAAGAATTTACGGTTTTCAGCTTTGTTATCTAATGTGATGATTGAAGGATCTTGAGGGTCAAAACTGAAACTACCTTTAGTTTCCGTCTCATTATTTCCAGCTTTACCTAAATATTCCTCATTTAGCTCATAGGTTTTATCCGGATTGAGATCTAACTCGACCTTAATCCCTTCACAGTCAGCACAAGGAAAAACACCTTCGTATTCACCTGCCCAATCTAGCGAAGTTTCTGCGCTATCAGCACGGTTCACACTAGTATCCGCGTTATTTTGCTCCATCATGGCTGGGCTGGATTGAGCATTATTACTCATCGGCTCATTATCATTGGGCTTTGAACAGGCGGTTAAAGCTCCTGCAAGAACGACTGCTATCGCAGCAGTAAGCGTTAATTTTTTCATTGTTTTAACCCTATTAAATTATTTGTTATGAATTACATTAAAAGTAGTCAGTACAGATAAATAGGGCAATCTTGTTAAAGTTTGATTCATTAGGTGAATCAGGCCAGAGTTATTGATAAGTGAGCAGGATTTAAGAATTTTTAGCCAAGTTTAAAGTCACTTTATGCTGTTTCGTTAACTAATTCTGAACGCTATGATTAGAAAATAATGATAATGCGGAGGGGATAATGAAATTAGAACAAGAAAATAATTTGATTGCAAAAATTTATGATGCTGCTTTATTGCCATCTTTGTGGCTGGACGTGATCAAAGATATCGTGAGCTATACTAAAAGTAAGAGTGCAATTTTTACCGGTCTGGATCAGCTTAATCCAGGCTATGACTTTGTCTATACGCACAATATCCCGAATGAAAGTCTGGCCGCTTATCAAGAGGAGCGTATCAGAGTGATTGATATGAAACTGCATATGCCCTTATGGAATGCGATCGAGATGGGCGATGCTTTAAGTCATAACTGTCAGCACTATGCAGAACAGCCGGGTACGGATCACTATGTGTTCTATGAGAAGTGTTTAAAGCCTGGTGGTGTATCTTATCTGGCGGGCGTATTGCTGGATCGGGGAAATTATCGTTGGGCAGTACTGGGTACTCATCGTGCACCTGAAGTACAGCCTTTTGAACAGCCTGAGCTGGATTTTCTAAGACGTATCAGTATTCATTTACGCCGGGCTTTGCAAATTCACCGGCAAATCAACTTGATTCAGCAAGATAATTTAAGCTTGTATACCGTATTGGACAGTTTAAAAACCGGAATTGTACTGCTCGATCAAAACCTGTGTTTAAGTTATTCCAATCCTGTTGCGCAAAAGATGCTTGATCAAAGTTCATGTCTGGATCTGGATATACATAACCGTCTAAAAACCAATTATGCTCAGCAGATACGTTTTGATCAGCTATTAGAAAGTGCTTTGCTGGAAAATACGACCATTCAGACTGAAGTGGGTGGAGTCTTGGCGTTGAGTGATGGGGCAGGCTCACAATTCATGCTGACGGTGGTGCCCTTTAAGAAATTAAGAAATATGCAACATTTACAGTCTGCTCAGCATCAGATTGCCTTATTTATGACGGATAAAAACCAGCATTATTCCCTGTCAAGAACTTACCTACAACAGTGTTACCAGCTTTCCAAACGAGAGTTTGATTTATGTGAGTTGTTAATTAATGGTTATAAAATAGAAGATATTGCAGAACAGTGTGGCATTACGCTGAGTTCGGTACGGACGTATTTTAAAAATATTTATGAAAAAACCCAATGTTGTTCGCAAATTGAACTGATGCATTTATTGATGGGCTGTACCATTCAATTTGAACATATTGATTAAACCGGCCTGAATTTCATATTCAAGCCGGTTTATGTGGATTATTTAACACGTTGTAAGGTTACAGGATCTTCACCTTGCGGATGTAAGATAAGATTGTTGTTAGATATATTGATGCTTGCAATTGTCTTACTGCCATTTGAACTATCTTGTAATCCACCACACTCGTTGGTATCGAATAATACCTCGGTTGTGGTGAGAGTATTTGCTGACAATGTATATTTGCCATATTCAATCCCTGGCCAACCACAGTCATCTCCACCTTCAGTGTCTAGGAAGAAATAATAGTTGTTATCAAAGAAAGCAAATAGATGTGTTTCATTGAGTCGCCACGTGCCGACGAGACTATTAGATTGCTTAACTCGATTTAAACGGTATTCAGCATTAACGCCTGGTTCAGTAAGAATTAATTGAGTTCCATTAAAGTTTAAAGAATAAGGTTTATTCTCGGCAGGATGTGAAAGTCCCCATTCACCATTGGTGTCATGTAGGATTTCCGGTTCAATCACGGTTGTTGTTGCATTCCATTTTAAGCGGCCCATTTCAATGCCTGCTTGACCACTCTCATCTTTTGCTTCTGCTTCACCTAGTGCATAGCGTCCATCTTCCAGAATGTGAAGCAACACAGCAGTGTTATCGGTACGGTTAATCTCCCACATACCGGCAATATCTTTGTAGAAGGTCGCTTGGAAGTTTTCTGAAGCTTTTTCTGGTGTTATCAACTGATCTGGTGTGATGGCTGTTTTGGTGACAACTTCATTTACGAAGTCGGTGGTACTTTGGTTAAAATTAAGCTTTACAGCAGTGAAGGCTGTTTTAGTGTCATCACTAATCTGAATGCCATCGCTATGATCACCTTTTCCATCTAAGGATTGTAAAAAAACCATAAGGTTGATACGCGCATTTTCACTTTCGACTAAATCTAATGGTGTGATACGCTCCTTTGCTTCAATTTCATCACCGAGTTGTACAACCCCAATAAAGAATTTTACTTTTTCATCATCATTAAATTTAAATTCTCCTTTTTCGTTGGTAACTCCTGTTGCACCACTACTGGTGATATAGGTCACCCCTGAAATGATTCCGTCCGTCAGTACGCCGGTTTGGGTGCCAACATTGTTTGCTGGAGGTGTACTGGCATTATCATCCGAACCGCCGCAGGCACTAAGTAACCCCGCTAAAGCAATACAAAGTAAAGTTTTTTTCATTAGAATCTTCCTGAAATTTATAATGTGGATTCAGTATAAAAAGACCCTCATTTTTGCTATATCCCAAAATTAGGGGGTTAAGAGCTTTTTAATGCATGAATCCTTTAAATTAGAAAGAAATTCCTATTTATATTGGGAAGCAATCTTAACTATCCGTAAATTGATGTATGAGATAAGTTGAAAGGTGGCAAAAATAATCAACTATTCATTTAAAAATTCTAATTATACAAATATAGATTAACTGTTTATTTATTGATCATATGGCACTATCTATATTTGCCGAGGTTGCTAAAATTCGCGCAATTTTGAATAGAATTGGTGCGTGACGTGTTTGAGAAGTTAGCAGAACAAAGCCTGAACCTGATGGGTTGGGAAATTGATAACCATTGGCCTCTAGATTTAGACCAATGTGTCATGATTGCTGCTCCTCATACCAGTAATTGGGATGCACTGTATGCGCGACTGGCCTTAAAAGCATTAGGCGTGAATGTTCGCTTAACCATTAAAGACAGTTATATGAAATTGCCATTTGGGCCTTTTGTGCGTGCTATGGGCGGTATCGGGATTGATCGCCGTCCTAAACAGCCGGGTGAGCCTCGTCCGAGCATGGTTCAGGTGATGACAGACTTATTCAAGACCCATCCTAAACTGGTCATGCTGGTCACGCCAGAAGCGACTCGTGCCAAACAGGAACAGTGGAAGACAGGTTTTTACCATGTGGCGATCAATGCAGGTGTGCCGATTGCATTGGCCTATATGGACTACGACAAGAAGAAAACTGGCGTAGGTAAAATCGTTTATCCGACAGGGGATTATGAAAAAGATATGGCAGAAATCATGGCCTTTTATGCAGAGATTCAGCCAAAATTCCCTGAATGCTTCAGTGTAGATCAGCGTTATTACCAGAATTAAAACTGAATTGAAAAAAAGCAGGAAAATTCTCCTGCTTTTTTTATTGCCTAATAATCATAAAGATTGACAGACTTAAGATGCATGTTCAGAAGCAGGCAAAATTCCACCCAGATTTTGGCAGGCATCTTTATAAAGATCATATTGTTGCTCCACCACTTCATGCAGTCGCAGGTCAAACAGCTCTTCACCCTGACGATATTGCTTAATATAAGACTCGACTTTGGATTTGCTGCCATACAACATCTGCTGATAATAGTCGGTCATACTGCTATGTGGCATTTGGGCGGTATCTACCTTGGCACAATGGAAATTTTGCAGTAATTGTTCTGATTTTTTCAAATCGCTGGACATACAACCTGCCAGTAGCAAGGTACTGAGCAATGTCGTGATAAATTTCATGGAAAGTAGACTAAAGGCTTTATGGGAGCGCACTATTGTAGAAGTAAAACCCGGTCACAAAACCTTTTTAATCTACCAAATGGTTAAAAAATAGAACAACAGAATTTGAAAATCCAAGTCCATTCTCTAAACATCTAACCTTTAACCAAGCCGCCATCTACAATTAGGTTTTGTCCTGTGACAGCACGTGAATAAGGTGACAAAAACATCAGGATTGCAGCAGCGAATTCTTCGGGTGTAATCACGCGGCGTAAAGGCGTCGATTGAGCAATCAGGTCAAAGACAAAGTCAGGTGTGGCCTTACTGGCATCCGTGGTTTGTAACAGACCTCCAGAGAGCATATTCACATTAATGCCATATTGCCCCAAATCCTGCGCCGTGGTGCGGGTAAAGGCCAATAATGCTGCTTTGGCGGCGGTATAGTCATGATAAGGAACCACTGGATTTTGCACGAGATTTGTACCAATATTCACGATCCGGCCGAACCCTGCCTGTTTCATATCATCCAGAGCGGCTTGTGTGGTATTTAAGGCAGCCTGTACTGCACCGCTAAATTGCCGTTGCAACATTTCCCAAGTCAGCGTTTCTACTTTAGGGCGTGCATCGCCATTAAATTCAAATTGAATCAGTGCATTATTGACTACAGCATGAATTGCTTCACCGAAATGGGTTTTAGCCGCGGCAAATAACGCGCGGACCTGATCAACTTGGGTCACATCTGCCTGATAAATAAAGACTTGGTCTGGATGTTGCTGGGCCAGCTGTTCAGCTTGCTGCTGACTGCTATGATAATTGACGACCACGCGCGCACCCTCAGCCAGTAAAGCTTGAGTAATGGCCAAACCCAAACCACGCGCACCGCCCGTAACAAGAACAATCTGATCACGAATCTGCATAATGATGATCTATATTGTGAAAGATTGGCCTTAACATAGCAGTTATTTCACCGGATTCAAGCTTTGGCGGGGGGAAGACAGATTCGGCTTGATCTTGTGCTTAAATGAATTGGGGCGCTAATAGAAAACAGCCTGCGCTCAAGAGTAAACTTAAGATCATGCGTTTAAACAGTAATTCTGAAATTTTATAAAATAGCTTTGCGCCTAAAATCGCCGGAATACTCACAAAAACAATCAGCAATGCCAGATACGGTAAATGGCTTTGATTGATCAGGCCTTGCCATAGATACGTACCCAGCGTGAAGAGCTGAATTGCAAAATTAAAATGCCGCAAAATATAGCGCTGCTGGGCTTTGGATAATTGTTTTAACATCACCCAGGCCGAAGGAATGGCACCGCAAAAACCGCCCAGTCCTCCTAAAATTCCGCCAATAAAACCGATGCAGCTATCAGCCAATTTTCCTGAATACTGAATTGTTTTGAATTGCGGATTGAGCAGCATGAGCGGACACTACAGTACCAAAAGAAATCCCAAGATCATTCTCAAGGTATCTGCTTGAATAATCTGTAACAGATAAGTACCAAGCGACACGCCAATCAAACCAGCAACCAGATAAGGCAGCACCAACTGTCTGGATAAAACCGGCTGTTTTTTGTTCCTGACTGAGGGAAATCACATGACTCCAGATCGAGGCAAATACCAGCAAGGGCGCGGCCAGTTGCGGAGGCAGCACCCAAACCCAGAAAGACATGGCGAACAGAGCAAAGGCAAAGCCGGTCAGTCCCTGTACAAAACCAGCCACCATTGCCCCAAGAATAAATAATAGCCAGGTCATACAGATCAGGTCAGAAGCAAAGGCAGCAGTATTCTCAAGATTCAAACAAAAGCCAAGCTTCCATTTAGCTGGATTTATGCAAATGAAAGTTCAAATTCTCATAAAAGCATAAAAGCTAAATAGGGGTATAGTAGTTTGGCTATGCATAAAACATGCATAAATCTCTACAAGAGTGCAACAGTGGCTCCGTTCACTCTCCATGAACTCGCCTGATACTGACAGAGTGCAGTAAGAGGTGATGGACATGATGAAAAAAGTGATATTACTTTCTGTATTGGCTGTGTCATTAACCGGTTGTGTGGTTGATCCTTGGGATGATGATTATCGTGGCAACAGAGATCGTAATGGACATTATGATCGAGACCACAGAAATCATGACTGGAAAAATAAGGACCATAAAGATCATCGGGATTGGAAACGTGACCGAGATAACCGCGACTGGCGCCGTGATCGTTAATCACAGTCTTTAAATTTGACTCACTACAATGACAAAAAGGATTCCACTGAGGAATCCTTTTTTAATGGCTCTTCAAAACAATTTAAATCAAGAAATACTTTTTTGATAAAGCCCCGCACGAACTGTACCGGCTTTGGTATTTTTAATTAAACGCCATGAGGACGGTAATTTAAGTAATTGTAAATCACGATCTGCTTCTACATAAATATAGGCATTGTCCTTGATCAGAGGATCTGCCTTTAGCGCGAGTTCTTCCCATAAATCCAGGCTATATGGCGGATCTAGAAAAACCAGATCAAACTGTGCCTGAAGGGTAGACAAAGCTTGCTGCGCCGTAGCCACTTTTAATTGTGCACGTGCTTTGGTGACTTTTAAAAGTTCCAGATTTTGGGTCAGAAATTGTGCCTGAGTACGATCTGGCTCAATCATCACCACTGATGCAGCACCACGCGATAATGCCTCAAACGCCAATGCCCCAGAACCGGCACAAATATCCAACACCTGGGCATTTTGTACATCCCACATCAGCCAATTAAACAGTGTTTCCCGAACACGGTCAGGCGTCGGGCGCAAACCCTCAATGCTGGCAAAAGGCAGTTGGCGGCGTTTCCAGTCACCACTAATAATTCGAAGCTGGTTTTTCATCTTTAATCTCGCTCTACCGGTGTCGGAGCAGGTGTTGCTGCGGGAGATGCAGCCGTATTTGCAGAAGTCGGAGCAGCATTGTCGGGCTGGTCACTGGCTGGAATGGCACTAGATGCTGCATCCTGACTCAACATGCCTGCACCACTTGGCAATTCAGCTGGCTTGATTCCGGCCGTCATCAGACCACCACTTAATTGGTGGCCTTGTGGGCGTACCGGATTTTTATCTTTATGCAGTAACCAGTAATCAAAAATTGGACGGGCCAGAGCCGTTGCGGCACTACCACCGCGACCATTTTCCAGAATAACTGCAATCGCGATTTCAGGATTTTCAGCAGGTGCAAAACCGACAAACAGGCCATGATCCAGCTGACGGTCAGTCAATAAGGATTCATTATAGCGCTTGCCCTGAGCAATACTTTTTACCTGTGCCGTACCGGTTTTTCCGGCAATAGAATATTGTAAGCCGCTTTTGATGCCTCGGCCTGTACCGGATTGAATTACGTCCACCATCGCATCACGCATTTTGATCCAGTCTTCTTCCTGACCATTAAAATCGATCTTGCCATGCGTGCCATTATGCACCTTGAACGGTTTGGCACCGCGACTTTCGCGCAGAACATGGGGAATGACTTTATTGCCATGGTTGGCGGTAATGGCTGTGGCCATAGCCAGCTGCAATGGCGTTGAAGTAAAAGCACCCTGACCAATACTGACAGAAATGGTTTCACCACGTGACCATTTGGCCTTGCGGGTACGCATTTTCCATTCCGGGTTTGGATACAGTCCTGAGCTTTCACTTGGTAAGTCCACGCCGGTTTTTTCCCCAAAGCCAAACTGACGCATCCAGGTATTCATTTTTTCAATACCCATGCGGTAGGACATGACATAGAAATAAGTATCACAGGAGACGACTTGGGCCTTATGCATATTCACTGCGCCATGCCCGGATTTTTTATGGTCACGGAAACGGTGACTGTCTCCCGGCAGGCTGAAATAACCCGGATCAGAAATAGTGGTATCCCAGTCCACCAGACCATGATGCAGACCACCGAGTGCAAACATTGGTTTAATAGTAGAGCCAGGCGGATAAACCCCTTGCACGGCACGGTTATATAAAGGTTGATCAAGGTTATCACGCAGGAACGAATAATCTTTGGTGCTGATCCCGGTCACAAACAGGTTAGGGTTAAAACTTGGACTGGAGACCAGCGCCAGAATTTCCCCGGTTTTGGGATTCATCGCCACAATCGCGCCACGACGCCCGGCCAGTTGCTCCGAAGCGACTACCTGCAAGCCGTAATCCAGTGACAGGAACAGATCATTACCACGTACCGGATCTTTACGGCCCAAATGACGCAGCACATTACCAAAGGCATCTGCTTCTACCGATTCATTTCCCGGCACACCATGTAAAAGTTCTTCATAGGATTTTTCCACACCGATTTTTCCGATCAGGTTGGTTCCAGCATAGAGATCCTTATCAATTGATTTCAGTTCTTTGTCATTAATCCGACCGACATAACCAATCACATGTGCGAACAGGTCACCATGCGGATAGTAGCGGGTCATCTGGGTTTCAATATTCACGCCCGGAAATTGATATTTCACTTCACTGAAACGGGCAATATCATTTTCATTCAGGTTGAGCTTGATTGAAACCCGTTCGGTTTTACGTGCTGTTTTAATCCGGGTTTGAAAGCGTTCAAGATCTTCTTCGGTCAATTCCAGAATCGGTTTCAGGCGTTCGAGCGTTTGATCGATATCCTGTACGTCAGCACGACTTAAAGTGGCAGTAAATACTGGATAGTTATCGGCCAGCAACACGCCGTTACGGTCATAAATATAACCACGCGCTGGCGGCAAAGGTTGTAGACGAATCCGGTTCTCATCAGAAGCTGTAGTAAAGCTTTCAAAGTTGAACAGTTGCAAATAGGCATAGCGGCTGACCAGCAGCAGCATAAAGAAAATGACAATCCCCATGGAAATCAAGACTCGACTGCGATAGATGCGCTTTTCTTGTTGTGCGTTTTTTAAAGGAAAGTGCTGCTTCATACGCGATCGACTTAAGACCTGAGAGTGGTAGAAAAGAATCAAAGTGGAGTATTCTAACGCAACTGCACTTGATTTGATAATGAAAAACTGCCCTTACAATCAGTTCCTTTAAGCTTTGACTTTGCAGACATTAAAATTGTAAAGTGCTGTATATAAGAGTTGTGATAATTCTGCTAGAGTAAAATCTAATAAAAATAGGACTATACCAAAAACTATAATTAAGGAAGATGGTGAAGGAATGAACAAGGTTTACCCTTTGTTAGCGTTTGCATTGTGGGCGAACGGGGCTTATGCACATGATCAGATTAATAATACTGCAACCAAAATAGAGCCTGCTCAGGCAAAAGCCTTTAATGTGGGTGTTGGTTTTACCCAGAAATTACTGCATTTAAATACCGAATGGGTGAACCCTTATGGGATTGCTTATGTGAAAGGTGGTGTTTTTCTGGATGATGATCGTACGATTGGCGGTCAGGCAGGCTTTCGTTATCCTGCACATCTCACCGACAAAGATAAAAATGGTTATTATGTCGGGGTTTATGCCGGGCATATCGACAGCAAACAGGTTGATGGCGAATATGAAGGCCGTTTAGGTGCTGGCGTTGATTTGGCCTATGTTTTGCTTAGTTCAGAACGGATCAGCAGTTTTAGTATCGGGATCGGTGCCGGAGAGAAACTCGAAGACCGAAATGGTCGTGCTGTGGCTGAAACAGAACCCCGGCTACAATTTTCCTATACTTTAAGTATCGGTTTATAGACAAAATATTCGACCTTATTAATATGTGTATTCTGTGAACAAAAAATTAAATATGGAAGTTATGCATGCTTGAGTACGTCAACGAGTTGTGGCAAACCTTTGTAAACCGCCCGGATTTTTGGGCCGTGCTCAGCATTATTCCAGTGACTGCATTTGTAACCTGGGCTCACGTCTGGATGGCGCTGAAAATGGTCTTTTATCCGATCAATTTTTGGGGTTTCCATCTCGGGCCTTTACCTGTGGGCTGGCAAGGAATTGTGCCACGCAAAGCTGGACGTATTTCAGGCATTATTACCGATAACACACTGTCAAAATTAGGCTCTATCCGCGAATTTTTACAGGCGATGGATCCGGATGATATGGCACGCATCATTGGCGAGCAGGTCGGTTTCGAACTGGAACACCTGATTGATGAAGTGATGATGGATCGCAATGCGGTGCTCTGGGAAAACCTACCTTTTGCTATTAAGCGCAGAATTTATGCACAAGCACAAAAACAAATGCCGGCAATTTTGCGTGAATTAGTGACTGAGCTGACCATGAACGTCGAGTCACTTGTAGATATGCGTGAAATGGTAGTGAGCCAGATGGAAGGCGACCGTCGCTTGATGGTGCGTATGTTCCTGAAGGTGGGTCAAAAAGAGATCAATTTTATCTGGCATATCAGTGCCCTCATCGGGATGTTCTTTGGGATTTTCCAGATGATTGTCTGGTTTGTAGTGCCGTGGCACTGGACTGTACCGTTCTGGGCTGCGATCTGGGGCTTTTTGACCAACTGGATCGCGATCTGGATGGTATTCAACCCACTCTATCCACACCCAGTAAAGTACCCGCAATTCTTTGCCCGTACCACAAATCGCAAGTTTCCGTGGATTAAGCCGGTGATTCCTCGTATCGGCACCTATAACATACAAGGCGCATTTATGAAACGTCAGGATGAAGTCTCTGACGTCTTCGCAAGTGTAGTCACAGAAGACCTGATTACGTTAAAATCGATCATGACCGAGATGATGTATGGCGGCAGAAAAGACAAAACCCGCCGCATTATCAAACGTCATATTAATGAAATTATGGAAACACCCCTGGTTCGGACCTCTTTACAGCTGTCTTTAGGACCAAAAGAGTATGCAAAACTCAAGACGGACTTGATCGATCGCTCGATTGAAATTACGATGGTACCTGTATGCGACCCAGCATTTAATGCGAGCCGTGCACAGAAAATCTATCAAATGTTTAGAGACCGCATACGTGAGTTGACTCCGAAGGAGTTTCAGAATCTTTTACGTCCTGCATTTCAGGAAGATGAATGGATTCTGATTTTATTGGGTGGGGTAACCGGTTTTGTCGCGGGTTTAATCCATTTGTTTGTGGCTTTCTTATAATGAGATGTCGGGGGACACAATCGGGTGATTGTGGTCGTGGCGTCATACATATTGTTTAAATGAGGATGTTTATATATGCGCATTATCTTACTCGGACCACCTGGAGCAGGTAAAGGTACACAAGCTCAGTTGATCTGTAAGCGCTACAATATCCCACAAATTTCAACCGGTGATATGCTCCGTGCTGCAATTCGTGAAGGAACTGAATTAGGTCTACAAGCTAAAAGTGTCATGGACAATGGCGGTTTGGTTTCTGATGAGTTGATCATTGGTCTGGTGAAAGAGCGCATTGCGCAACCTGACTGTGTAAACGGCTGCATTTTTGATGGTTTCCCGCGTACTATTCCTCAAGCAGAAGCTTTGGAAAATGAAGGCATCACTATTGATCACGTGATTGAAATTGATGTACCAGATGAAGAAATCGTACAACGTCTTTCTGGCCGTCGTCAGCATCCTGCATCTGGCCGTGTCTATCACATCGTTTACAACCCGCCAAAAGTGGAAGGTAAAGATGACGAAACGGGTGAAGATCTGGTTCAACGTCCTGATGACCAGGAAGCAACCATTCGTAAGCGTCTAGGTTCTTACCATACTGAAACCGAGCAACTGGTTGGTTTCTACCAAGGCCGTGCAGCGTCTGGTGAAAATGCACCAACTTATGACAAGCTAAATGGTTTACGTCCAATCGATGAAGTTCAAACTGATCTTTTCGCGATTCTGGATCAGGCAAAATAATCGGCTGACGATGATTTTGACAATCGGAGAGCCCTAAGTCATATTAGGGCTCTTTTTTATTGCGTATTTGAACAGGGTACTTGTTGCTATGAAATTTGGCGTATTGGTGTTGATGGTAGTCTTTCTGGCAGTATTGGTAGGTCTGTTCTATTTCAGTTTTAAAATGCTCAACAAAGTACGTCAGGAAGAACGTGCTGAAAATGCAGCAAAGCGACCTGAGCGCCAGCTCCATCCAAAATTACAAGCCGAACTTGAACAGCGCAAGCAGCAGGAAAAGGCTGAACAAGATCAGGATAAATAATCCATAATAGTTCAGCTCAGCTAAGAATTTGGTTTGAACGAAAAGCACTCTTCTCATAGTCGATAAAAAGGTGACACATTGGTCACCTATTTTTATCCCAGCTTGATCACGCCGTTCTATTCAGCAAGCTCAATATTTTTCACTGCAATTTGGCGGGCTGCACCAAATTCAAACCGATCCGGCCAGTTACACACATCGGCGACCACACATTCATGACATTTCGGTTTACGGGCAATACAGCAGTAACGGCCATGTAAAATCAGCCAGTGATGAGAATCAATGATAAATTCTTTCGGAATCACTTTGACCAGTCGATGCTCAACTTCAAGTACATTTTTACCTGTAGCCAATCCGGTACGGTTACCAACCCGGAAAATATGTGTA
Source organism: Acinetobacter lwoffii (assembly GCA_002332985.1). Classification (GTDB taxonomy): domain Bacteria; phylum Pseudomonadota; class Gammaproteobacteria; order Pseudomonadales; family Moraxellaceae; genus Acinetobacter; species Acinetobacter lwoffii_N. The sequence continues at coordinate 184,535 of DDAT01000012.1, forward strand.
TCCACCGCCATGGTCGGTTGACCAAAGGCAGTATTCAGCACCACATTGGCCGTTTTCCGTCCCACACCCGGCAAGGCTTCCAGATCCGCACGATTATCCGGTACCACGCTGTTGTGCTTCTGAATCAGCATCTCACAGGCTTTAATCACGTTGACCGCTTTCGAGTTATATAAACCAATGGTCTTGATATATTCCTTCAAGCCATCCACACCTAGGGCATAAATGGCTTCCGGTGTATTGGCGACGGGAAAGAGTTTGTCTGTGGCTTTGTTGACACTGACATCGGTAGCTTGAGCAGAGAGCGTGACCGCGACCAGCAATTCAAAGGGATTCGCATAATTCAGCTCGGTTTTTGGATTGGGTCGCTGTTCACGCAGACGTTCAAAAAAGGTCTGAATCTGCTTTTTGGTCATGTTTTTAACAGGCTTGGCCTTTGCTGTTGTCATGTTCTATCCCTGTAAAGCCTGTAATTGCTGTGTCAGTTCTTCCAGTTGGGTACGTTTTCGAGCATCTTCACGAACCGAAAGCTGTTTTTCCAGTTTTTTAATTTGGGTACGTAGTTTTGCCAGTTCAATCGTGGTCTTGGAATCGAGGGCTACAGGCGCATTCGCTGGCTTGTTCACCACTTCAATCACGGGAAGTTGCTCATTTAACGCAGAGAAACGGGCAAACAGGGCCGTATCAATTTCTGCACGGACCACAGGTCCCTTACGATCGGTACGCCGTTTTTCTTCACGCTGGATGTGCGCATAGTAACGCTGACGCAGATCATCCTGTTCCGCAAGACGCTGTGCTTCAGTCGGCAAGGGTTGTTGATCTTCAACCAAATCGATGCAGTCTACCGGACAGGGGGGAATACATAACTCACAGCCCGTACATAGATCGGTCAGAATGGTGTGCATCAGTTTACCGGAACCAATAATTGCATCGACCGGGCAGGCGCTAATGCATTTGGTACAGCCAATACATTCATCTTCACGAATTACGGCTTTGATGCGCTGAGGACGACCATCGGCTTGAACTGGCCAGACACTTTCTTCAGCTTGAAGTTTAGGACGATTTAATAATACAGCCAAAGCATCGGCAACAGGCTGTCCGCCTGGCACACATTTATTGGCATTTTCCCCCTCAGTAATCGACTGGGCATAAGGTAAACATCCGTCACGGTGACCGCAGAGTCCACATTGGGTTTGAGGGAGTAAAGCGTCAATCGATTGGACCAGAGAAATGGGCGAATTCATGTATAACCAGCGTTACTCATGGCAAGCATGAGAGAGTAAGTGAAACAAAATATGTCGATTCATCAATTTTAACATATTTTTAAACTCCTAAGTCGTGCGCAATTAAGGGTCAACTTGTGCCTTATTATTAGGCATAAATCTGAATGTAAGCCTTGATTCGATTGGCATTTCCTGACATAGAAAAAATTTTCATAATCAATATAAATATTTGTTATCAAATTAATTTTAAAGTATTTTCAAAAAAAGTATTGTAGATTAGTTACAAACGATATTTAATATTTTGCGCCAAAATTTAACATTGATTGTAAATTTGACCAATTTTGATCCATTTTCTGCTGAGGATTAAGCGTTGAAATACAACACACTTAATGAGTTCCTAGATTACGTAAAATCACGTGATGCACATCAACCAGAATTTCTTCAAGCTGTAGAAGAAGTGATGACCAGTTTGTGGCCGTTCATTGAAAAGAACCCACAATACGCAGCACATGGTTTACTAGAACGTCTAGTTGAGCCAGAACGTGCGATCCAGTTCCGAGTTTCTTGGGTAGATGACCAAGGTCAGACTCAAGTAAACCGTGCGTTCCGCGTACAGTACAACTCAGCGATCGGTCCATTTAAAGGTGGTATGCGTTTCCACCCTTCAGTGAATCTTTCAATCCTAAAATTCTTAGGCTTTGAGCAAACATTTAAAAATGCTTTAACCACACTTCCTATGGGTGGCGGTAAAGGCGGTTCTGATTTTGACCCTAAAGGCAAATCAGAAGGCGAAATCATGCGTTTCTGCCAGGCTTTAATGATCGAGCTGTATCGTCACCTTGGTGCGAACACAGATATCCCTGCAGGTGATATTGGTGTAGGCGGTCGTGAAGTGGGCTACATGGCCGGCATGATGAAAAAATTAAGTAACGATACGGCATGTGTATTCACTGGTAAAGGTTTAACTTTCGGTGGTTCATTGGCACGTCCGGAAGCAACGGGTTACGGTACTGTGTATTTCGCTGAGGAAATGCTCAAGTCTCGTGGCGAAAGCTTCAAAGATAAAGTCGTTGCGATTTCAGGTTCTGGTAACGTTGCGCAATATGCTGCTGAAAAAGCAATGTACCTCGGTGCGAAAGTGGTTTCACTTTCTGACTCTGCCGGTACAGTTCACGTTAAAGACGGTTTCACTGAGGCGCTTCTTGTTGAAGTCATGGAACTTAAAAATGTAAAACGTGGCCGTATTTCAGAATTCGCGTCTAAACATGGTTTCGAATATCTTGAAGGACAACGTCCTTGGGGTATCAAGTGTGATATCGCATTGCCATGTGCGACTCAAAACGAACTGGATGCAGACGACGCTGCTCAGCTTCTTGCAAACGGTGTAATCTGTGTGGCTGAAGGTGCGAACATGCCTTCTACGCTTGAAGCGGTTGAGAAATTCGTTGAAGCGAAAATTCTTTATGCGCCAGGTAAAGCATCAAATGCAGGTGGTGTGGCAACTTCTGGTCTGGAAATGTCTCAAAACGCATTGCGTTTAGGCTGGACTTTCGAAGAAGTTGATGAGCGTTTACACGCAATCATGAAAGAAATTCACCGTAACTGTGTGAAATTCGGTACTAAAGAAGACGGTACTGTGAACTATGTTGACGGTGCGAACATTGCTGGCTTCGTAAAAGTTGCTGATGCAATGCTTGCTCAAGGCGTATTCTAAGTCTGACTTAGTCTAAGCTGAAAAAACCGGGGCTGTTGCCCCGGTTTTTTTATATCTGGTATTTTTAGCCTTAAAGAGCACCCTTAACTAATTCACGCTCAACCGCCATATCAAAAATATAGGCATATTTCGATTGATCAGCTGCCGGATGCTTAATTTCAAAACGTTTGACCCGAATAATCTGCCGTTCATTTGGTGAATGCCGAAAACCTTCAATCTGATCATAGAATAAAGTCCAGTCCTTATCGACCTGAGTTTTCAGGCCATTCTGATCATATTTCACTTCTTTGACTTGCAAGCAGCTTTGTTGGGTTACGCCGGTACATTGTTTGGTATCGGGGGAAATTTCCAGAAAAATTGTTTCAGCCTGTCCTTGGTATTTGGTTTCCGGAGTCATTTTCCCGATAAATTCATAGGTTTGACCATTTGCGGCCATCAACGTCAGGGTCGGCTTGTCAGGATCTGTGGTATTGAGCGTAAAAGGAATGTCACGCTTCTGTAAAAGTTGGCTGACAAAACGTTCCTGCTCCATCAATGCTGCATCACAGGCCATTTCAGTGCCTATAACTTCGCTGGTGGTGATGATATTGTTTTTGACTGACCAGGTCGTCCCGAGTCCATTACAGCCCGTCACGGCGCTCAGCCGGCCTTGAGCATCAAAACTGAGTACGATTGGTCGTTCTAGTCCACGATTCAGTTCCCAGTAATAGGCTGGAAGAATCTGATCTGCATTTTTTTGTTGGATGGTGGCCACCGCAAGATCTCCAGCTCGTTGAATATCACTGGACTGACAGCCTGCAAAAGTTAAAGGCAATAATGCCAGCACAATAAATTTTAATTTCATGGACTTATAATGAAGTATATAAAGTTCAAACAATAATAATGGATGTATTGCAAAAAAATATGGATACATTTCGCAGCTTTGAGTTGCAAAATGTATCCATCATTAAGATTTTAGCGCTGAAGCAAAATTAATCGAAGCGATAAATATCCATACCGAGTGAACCCATGGTAAAACTGCTATGCACCAGACTAAAACGCTGACCTGTGCCCATCGCAAAGAAAATCGGAGCAAAATGTTCCAGCGTTGGATGATTCCGCGCCATATGCGGAATATTGGACCAGTCCAGTACCGCGTCATAATCACTATGTGTCAGTTTATGCACCACAAAATTACGAAAGCCAGAAGCCCATTCGGGTACATCAGCAGCCGTTCCATCCCAAGACAGTTCCCGTAAGTTATGGGTAATACTGCCCGAACCAATCAGCAGGATTTGTTGTTCACGTAAAGGTGCCAGGCTTTGACCAATCTGATAAATTTCATCCGCACTCATCGACATGGGTAAGGAAATTTCTACCACGGGAATGTTGGCATCTGGATACATATGTAGCAGCGGCATCCATACACCATGATCACGCGGACGAGTACTGTTGGCATGTGCAGAAAAGCCGGCATTGGCCAGCAAGCCTAAGACTTTCTCGGCCAGTTCAGGATTTCCCGGTGCAGGATAGCGCAATTGATACAGTTCAGGCGGGAAACCACGAAAATCATGCCAAGTTTCTGGGCGAATTGCGCTACTGACTTCCAACGCATCACTTTCCCAATGCGCAGACATCACAATAATCGCTTCCGGGCGTGGCAGATTTTCGCTCAAACGATGCAAGGCAGGACCTACTTGCTCAGGATTCAGCGCCAGCATAGGAGAGCCATGAGAAATAAATAAGCCGGGCAACGTTTGTAAGTTCATAAGTCAAACCACATCTGGAAGATGCCTCAATAATGCATGAAAAATAGAAATAAGAGCAGAAGAGATTATTCAACAAAACGTTGCATATAAAGAACGCTTCAGCAAAATCATTAGCCTGCCCGATGATAAGGATGGTTGTTATTGATGCTCATGGCACGATAAAGCTGCTCGATCAGCATGACACGTACCAGTGGATGCGGCAGGGTTAACTTGGAAAGTGACCAGTGCCATGCAGCAGCTTTACGCACGGCTTCCGAGTGACCATCCGGCCCGCCAATCGCAAGTGCTACATCATTGCCTTCCAGCATCCAGCCTTTCATGGTTTCAGCCAGTTTTTCGGTACTGAATTCGCGTCCGCCTACTTCTAGTGCAATCAGGGTTTCATTCTGCTTGAGCGCATTTAAAATGCTGTCGCCCTCAATATTGCGGTATTTCAGAATATCCGCTTCAGAATCATTTTTCCCGCGCTTGGCCATCGGCAGTTCAATAATCTGGGTCTGTACAAAAGGCTGAATACGTTTGAAATAATCTTCAAAACCAGTCAGCACCCACGCTGGCATTTTTTGACCAATGGTCAGGATACGGATTTTCATACAGACAGATCAATAATTGGATACCTCATTATAACGATCAAACAACATGAAGTTGAGCAGGGAAACAAATTGAAATTGAAATGAGAGATTTAGTGTTGCTTTAATGTCCTTAGTTCAAGTATCCGCTTGATAAAGGAATGGAATAATAATAAATGCGGAACAGTGTCATGATAAAAGGATGTTGTACTGTGCTGCTGTTACTGATAGGCCTCATGGGGCCTAGTCTCTGTGCAGCCAATTCGAGCAAAAATGCTCAGGTCTCTCATCTGGAATTATTTTTTAGCCAGATCATGAGTGTCGATGAATACCGAAATTATAAAAATCTAAAAGAGCTGAATCGGGTATCTGCCTGGATTAAAGGGCAGATGCAGCGCTTTGGCATTCCATGCCAGTTTCAGGTTTATGTGGTCAATAACCTGAGCTACCGAAATGTCATCTGTAGTTTGGATACTCAAGCCAAAACCAAAATAGTGATGGGGGCACACTATGATGTCTTTAGTACCCGAAACGGTGCTGATAATAATGCCTCAGGAGTAGCGGGTTTACTTGAAACCGCAAGATTACTGGCCCTGCAAAAAGCCAAGCTCAAACATGATGTCGAATTTGCTTTCTATACCCTTGAAGAGCCGCCTTTTTTCAAGACAGAACATATGGGCAGTTATATGCATGCCAAATCTTTAAAAAAGCAGAAGCAGAAAATTGAGGGCGTGGTGATTCTGGATTCGATTGGCTATTTTGATGAACATCAGGTGCAGAGCTATCCCGTCGGATTAAAATGGATTTATCCACGACATGGCGATTTCATTGCAGCCATTGGGCATTTAGCCTCAACTAGCCTGACTGGAGATTATTGTGATGCAATGCAGCGTTTTAACCGTCTGGAATGTCAACGCTTTGTCAGCCCAAGTTTTGCTCAGGATATGAATTTCTCGGGCTATCTGAATTATGCCAAATTTAACTATTCGACCATGCTGATTACCGATACTGCGAGTTATCGTAATCCTTATTACAATACCGAATTGGATACCCTCGACAAGCTTGATCTGAACAAGATGACTCATGTGATTGATGGATTGGTTACGATGGCACTACAGCCATAATTCAGTTGTTTTATTCAATAACTCAATAAAAAACCCTGCCGAAGCAGGGTTTTT
>DDAT01000012.1:191061-191382 GCA_002332985.1 Acinetobacter lwoffii
CCCTGCCGAAGCAGGGTTTTTTATACGAAACATCAAGTCTTAATGACGCGCTGCTTTCGCTTCTTCTTTGGTTTTCACAATTGGTGCTTTAACCAAGGCTTTTGGCAAAGAGGTCAGTGCCAGCGGTAAAATCTCATCAATCGATTTTACGGCTTTAATTTCTAGACCTTCTTTGACATTTTCTGGAATTTCCGCCAGGTCACGTACGTTTTCCTGTGGAATGAATACCAGCTTGATGCCACCACGATGGGCTGCCAAAAGTTTCTCTTTCAAGCCACCGATACGCAGCGCACGACCGCCCAGACTGGTTTCACCTGTCAT
>DDAT01000012.1:191487-203324 GCA_002332985.1 Acinetobacter lwoffii
CAGACTGGTTTCACCTGTCATCGCGATATCCGGACGAATCGGGATACCTGTGAAAGCAGACACCAATGCTGTAGTCAAAGCCAAACCTGCCGATGGACCATCTTTCGGTGTTGCGCCTTCAGGTAAATGCACATGCACGTCGGTTTCTTCAAAGCGCGAGGCTTCGATGCCGAGTTCATCCGCACGGGTACGCACTACAGTCATCGCAGCGGTAATCGATTCTTTCATGACATCGCCAAGAGAACCGGTGGTAATGAACTTGCCTTTACCTGGGACTGCTGCAACTTCAATAGTCAGTAATTCACCACCGACCGAAGTCCATGCCAGACCATTTACACGGCCAATTTGCGCTTCTTCTTCCGCCATACCATAGTCAAATTTATGTGGACCCAAGTAATCTGGAAGATTTCCTGCGGTCACTTCAACCTGAAGGTTTTTGGCTTTCTTGCTAACCGCTTCTTTTACCACTTTACGTGCAATTTTTGACACTTCACGTTCAAGGTTACGAACACCGGCTTCACGGGTATAACGGCGCACGATGTCACGAATCGCCTCTTCATGCACGGTCAATTCTTTGGCACGTAGACCATTGTTCTTGATGGCTTTAGGAACAAGGTAACGATCCGCAATATTGACTTTCTCTTCTTCGGTATAACCCGGAAGACGAATCACTTCCATACGGTCTAGCAGGGCCTCAGGAATGTTCATGCTGTTTGCGGTACAGATAAACATTACTTCAGACAGGTCCAGATCAAGATCCAGATAGTGATCGCTGAACTTGTTGTTCTGTGATGGATCAAGTACCTCAAGCATCGCAGAAGCCGGATCGCCACGGTAGTCTTGCGCCATCTTGTCGATTTCATCGAGCAGGAACAACGGGTTTTTTACACCCACTTTAGTCAATGACTGTACGATTTTACCTGGCATCGCACCGATATAGGTACGACGGTGACCGCGAATTTCAGCTTCGTCACGCACGCCGCCCAGCGCCATACGCACGAACTCACGACCAGTTGCTTTGGCAATTGATTCGCCGAGTGAAGTTTTACCCACACCTGGAGGACCAACCAAACACAGAATCGGACCACGCAATTTTTTCACACGAGACTGAACTGCCAGATATTCCACAATGCGATCTTTGACATCGTCCAGACCATAGTGGTCTGCATCCAGAATTTCCTGTGCTTTGTTCAGGTTAATGCTGACTTTGCTGGCTTTATTCCACGGTGTATCTAGAATCACTTCCAGATAGTTGCGTACCACAGCAGCTTCACTCGAAGCAGGCTGCATCGCTTTCAGCTTGCGGAACTCGTTTTCAGCTTTCTTGCGTACATGCTCAGGCAAATCTGCTTCAGCAAGACGTTTTTCAATTTCAGCGACATCATCTTCCACACCGCCATTCATATCAGAAAGCTCGCGCTGAATGACTTTCATTTTTTCATTCAGGAAGTATTCGCGCTGGTTCTTTTCCATCTGACGTTTAACAGAGTCATGCAGGGTTTGCTCAATCTGTTGTTCTTCAGACTGTTGCAATAGATAAGTCATCAACTCAGTCAAATGCGCTTCGAATTCGTCATGTTCCAGGAATTTCTGTTTGACATCAATATTCAATGGAACACGGGTTGCGACGAAGAACAATAACTGTAATAGATCTTCAATTTTGTTGGCTGCGGTGATCAGTTCACGCGCATTACGAAGTTTCGCTTCTGCATATTGAGCGAAAAGCGCACGTAATTCCTGCAAGCGCACAGCTTGGTTGTCTGCATCGACGCTCACCGTCATTGGGCTGAGTTCATGCTCTGCTGTCAGATACTCAGTTTCGTCAATGATGGTTTTCAGCTTGGCACGGTGTAGGCCTTCGATCAGGACTTTAATACAGTTTTCATCATTTTCGTGATTCACAACTTGCACAATCTTCGCGACAGTACCGTATTGATATAAATTGTCGTGATCAATTTCTTCTGTAAGCGAATCTTTTTGCGCAACTACAAATACTAGATTGTCACTGTTACGAGCCACATCAACTGCATTGATCGATTTTTCACGACCGACAAACAGCGCAATTTGCATATGCGGATAAACCACCACATCACGCAGCGCCAAAAGGGGTAGTACACTTGGAACCTGAGGCTCTAAGGTTTCTTGATTCATAATAATTTCAGACATGAGCACTCCTAATGAGTGACAACGGTGTTGCCATGCTTTTAATAGTGATGGGTAATTTTAAAAATACAAGGGCAGTTAAGATTAAATTGTATGAAAAATGACTAATTATGTGATTTTAAAGTAGTTAGCAAGGATAAAATTGCAAAATTAACGTTTGAACTTTATAAATATTGTCGGGGTGATTAAAGCATCAAGGGGCTGATCCCATGTTTCACGTTTTAACGGCTGTGCCAGCAGTTGAAAGTCATGCGCCAGCCCCAGACGGAATGGACGCCCAGGTGCAGAAGCCAAGGTACGATCATAAAAACCGCCGCCCATACCAATCCGTGTGCCCGAAGTATCACAGGCCAATAGTGGCATGAGCAATAAATCCAGTTTGGAAACATGTACACCACGGGTGCTCATGGGCTCTCGCATACCCAGCCGATGATGGGCAAAGCGCTTGTTATGGTATTGGTGCTGGGTGATCCGGATCCAGACCAGCTGCTGATTCATGTCGCAAATCGCTGGTAGATACACCTGTTTGCCCAGTTTAAAGCAGCGTTCAATAATCGCCTGGGTCTGAATCTCCCCAAAAGCATGCAAATACAGGCCAATACGTTGGGCATGAATAAATTCTGGACTGCGGATCAGGCGGTTTAAGACTTTTTGTGCGGACTGCCTTTGCTCAAATTTAGAGAGATGACGACGCGTTTTACGAAGGTATCTTTTTAATTCCTGAATGGTCATAGGGCAAAAAGCATATGCAACAAAATTGTGCTCTAGTCTAAGTGGGAATTCTGGAAAAGTAAAAAATAATTATGAGCTGAAATTTTATATGATTCCATATCTGGTTATTTAAATTCGGCTAATTTTGCCAGCAGTCTCAAAGTTAAAAAACTAAAAAAGTATTTATATCACTAATTTTTTTAATATCTCGAAACGGTCAATTCATTTTCTTTGATTCACGATTTTCCAAGCAATCCATCGTTCAGTGACAAACTCTGGAAACGCATCAGTTTAAGCACTTTGAAACAGCTTTCGATCAATAAAAATACAATTCTAAAGTAGGTTTATTCTGTTTTTTGGTGAAAGATAGACAAGGGATCATATGACTATTCTCGACTGATATATGAAACACATTGTGCTTAGGCAGAGCGTGTAAGACCTAAATCAATGGAGATTGAACATGATGAATATTGCGAAGAACACCATCTGCCTTTGGTACGATGACGATGCCGAAGGTGCAGCACGATTTTATGCAGAAACCTTTCCAGACTCCTCAGTTGGCGCGATCAATCTTGCACCCGGAGATTATCCCTCCGGAAAAGAAGGCGATGTTATCACCGTTGAATTTACGGTGATGGGCGTTGCCTGCATTGGACTGAATGGTGGCCCTGACTTTCAACACAATGAAGCATTTTCATTTCAGGTGGCGACTGAAGACCAAGAAGAAACAGACCGTTACTGGAATGCCATTATTGGCAATGGTGGTCAGGAAAGTGAGTGTGGATGGTGTAAAGACAAGTGGGGCATTTCCTGGCAGATTACGCCAGTGGTCCTCATCAACGCCTGTAACAGTCTTGACCGCGCTGCGGCCAAGCGCGCATTTAATGCGATGATGACCATGAAAAAAATTGACATCTCCGTGATCGAAGCGGCATTTCATGGTTAAGCGCCAAAGATATTGTCTTTCATTCGAGTTGATATTGCTGTGTAGCGCAATTTCACTGCAATAGTTAAATCTTCTCCTTTCTTTTTATCAACTCAAATTATCCCTCAACTCTATAAGGATCCGTTACAAAAATTTCAGATCAATCCAACTTGATTTGAACCTAAATCCAATTTCTTCATGATGATTCAAGGAGAATGTGCCATGAATTTTCCTCAATTACTGTTTATGGCGGGATGGGTCGCCCTGTCTGCACCTGCCGCTTTAGCCGTTGAACCGCCCATGTCGGGCAAAGCTAGCTCAGGTGCAGCTTCCTCTGCCGCCGATAAGAAAGCCATTGCAAGTGCCATGACTGCCGCACCTAAAAAAGTAGCCGCTGCGGCCACGATTGTCGCTGTCGGTGCAGATGGCAAAATGCGTACTTTGCGCAAGGGCAATAATGGGTTTACCTGTATGCCTGATAATCCGACTACGCCAGGTCCAGACTCAATGTGTATGGATCAGGCCGCTCTAGAATGGGCAGAGGCCTGGATGGGACATAAACCGCCCACAGTCAGGAAAGTAGGCTTTATGTATATGCTGGCAGGTGGTACGGATGCCAGTAATGTTGATCCCTATGCCAAGAAGCCTAGTCCGGGCAATCATTGGGTCAAAACGGGTCCCCATGTCATGATCGTCGGTGCTGAAGCTCGTTTCTATGATATGTATCCTAAGCATAAGCAACCGGATACCGCTTTGCCCTATGTCATGTGGTCTGGGACGCCTTATCAGCACTTAATGATTCCTGTGAAGTAATGAATCACCGCAATGACAAATGCACACTGATTCAACCTTTCAATTCGGATATTTAATACACTCAATTTTTATGACTGTCCTAAGCTACAAATAAAATAGTTCACTTAGAAGCTCATCAACAGATGGGCTTTTATATGAGTATTGCAAAAGTTGAAATAATGCAGATCATGCAATATGAGTTTCAGAATAATTTTTGCACTGAATTGAAAACAGCCTGAACCAAAAACAATCATCTAACGAAATTCTCCCTAATTTATACATCTTAAATTTTATTAAAATATTGAAAATAATATAGAAAATTAAACTGGCATAAGTTCTGCATAACTGTATTCAAACTTGGATACAAGAATGGATACAGAATGCTTCATCAGAAAATGATCGGCTGGACAGTCCGAAAATGGCGCGATGCCGATCAGCCAAAACAGCTTCAACTGAATCATCTTGCTCAACGCACTACCCATGTTGAGGTGGGTGAACTTGTCTGGATTCCGGTTGCGAATGCTGCACCTCTTCAAGCAAAAAACGATGCATTTAAAAAAGCTGTATTTGCGGACGGTATGTATCAAAGGCTACGACACAGAGCAGCGAGCATAGTCGATAGCGGCTTTATATACAGCAGCTGAATCAGAAAACAACGAAATAGACCCATTCAGCAGATTCAAAAAATAGAGAAAATAAAAGGGGATTCACATGTTTAAAACTGTACTGATTGCAAATCGCGGCGAAATTGCTGTTCGTGCCATTCGCACATTAAAAAAAATGGGTGTAACCAGTATAGCCGTCTATTCAGAAACGGACCGTTATGCACAGCATGTGATTGATGCAGATATTGCAGTGTCCTTAGAAGGTACCAAACCGAGTGATACTTATTTAAGTATTGAAAAGCTGATTGCCGCAGCCAAGAATACCGGGGCCGAAGCAATTTTCCCAGGTTATGGTTTTCTGTCAGAAAGTGCTGACTTTGCCCGTGCCTGCGAAGCAAATAATATTGCTTTCATGGGGCCAACACCGGAGCAGATTCTGGAATTCGGCTTAAAACACAGGGCGCGTGAACTTGCCGCAGCTGTCAATGTACCCATGACTCCCGGTACAGGTCTGCTAAATAGTCTGGATGAAGCCTTAACTGAAGCTGAAAAAATTGGCTATCCGGTTATGCTTAAAAGCACAGCAGGCGGTGGCGGAATTGGCTTGACCCGTTGTGATAATGCAGAAGCACTTCAGGAGGCCTATGAAAGTGTAAAACGTCTGGGCGAACAGTTCTTTAAAGATGCCGGAGTATTTTTAGAGTGCTTTATCGATCGGGCCCGTCATGTCGAAGTTCAGATTTTTGGAGATGGACAGGGACAGGTAGTGGCTTTGGGCGAACGCGACTGTTCACTGCAGCGCCGTAATCAGAAGGTTGTGGAAGAAACACCAGCGGCACAGTTACCTGAAGCAACCCGTCAAAAATTGTATCAGGCGGCAGTTGAACTGGGCAAATCTGTGGAATATCGCAGTGCCGGTACGGTTGAGTTTATTTACGATGCAGCACGTGACGAGTTTTATTTCCTTGAAGTGAATACCCGTTTGCAGGTGGAGCATCCGGTGACTGAAATGGTGACCGGTTTAGACCTGATTGAATGCATGTTGAAAGTTGCAGCAGGTGATACTCTGGATTGGAAGCATCTAAGCAGTATTCAGCCTCAAGGTGCAGCGATTGAAGTACGCATCTATGCCGAAGATCCAGTTAAGAATTTCCAGCCGAGTCCAGGGATTTTGACCGATGTCTTTTTTCCGGAAAATGTCCGGGTTGATACCTGGGTGAGTACCGGAACTGAAATTTCCCAATACTTTGACCCGATGATTGCCAAGATTATTGTGCATGCTGAAGATCGTGATACTGCCATTCATACGCTTAAATCAGCTTTAGCTGAAACTCGCCTGAATGGTATTAGTACCAATCTGGATTATGTGCATACTGTTATTTCAGATCCGCGTTTTGAGCAAATGCAAATCTGGACACGCATGCTGGATGATTTCAAATATGTGCCGAATGTGATTGAGGTGATTCAGCCGGGTACACAAAGTTCCATTCAGGATTATCCGGGTCGTGTCGGGTATTGGGATATTGGTGTACCGCCTTCAGGCCCAATGGATGATTATGCTTTCCGGCTGGCCAATAAAATTGTTGGGAATGTCGAGGCCGCCGCCGGGTTTGAATTTACCCTGCAAGGTCCAATCCTCAAATTTCATGCAGAAAATATCATTGCTTTAACTGGCGCACCTTGTCCGGTAAGTCTGGATGATGAAGCAGTAAATTTCTGGCAGCCTGTTCAGGTAAAAGCAGGCCAAACCCTAAAAATTGGACAGGTTGAATCTGGATGCCGGACCTACCTGGCTGTACGAAATGGTCTGAATGTGCCGGAATATCTGGGTAGCCGTTCTACCTTTGCTTTAGGTAATTTTGGTGGACATGCAGGCCGAGTGTTACGGGCTGGTGACATGATTAAGATGGTGAATCCTGAGCTGCCGGCCGATGGTCTACCTTTAGCGATTGCAGAACCTGAAGTTTTGGCAACAGATCTGATTCCAATTTATGGCAAGGAATGGAAAATTGGTGTGCTCTATGGTCCGCATGGCGCTCCTGATTTCTTTAAAGCTGAATATATTGAGGAGTTTTTTGCATCAAGCTGGAAAGTGCATTTTAACTCGAACCGATTGGGTATCCGTTTAACCGGACCGACGCCAAGCTGGGCGCGTGAAAATGGCGGTGAAGCGGGTCTGCATCCATCCAATGTACATGACTGTGAATATGCCATTGGTGCGATTAACTTTACCGGTGATTTCCCCGTAATTCTTGCCAAAGATGGTCCGAGCCTGGGTGGCTTTGTCTGTCCGGTGACCATTGCCAAAGCTGAACTCTGGAAAATTGGTCAACTGAAAGCCGATGACACGATTAGCTTCTATCCAATCTCGGTAAAGCAGGCCAATGCGCTGGAGCGGCAGCAAATTCAAACCCTCCAAAACTTTGCCAAGGCAGAGATAACCAGCGAGGCTGAAATCGTTACAGTTCAGGCAGAAAGTATCCTGGCATTGCGTGAAGCTACGCCAGATGCACCAAAAGCTGTATATCGTCAGGCAGGTGACAGTTATATCTTGCTGGAATACGGTGATAACGTACTGGATTTGGCCCTACGCCTGCGCGTACACCGCTTGATGCAACTGATCCGTGAAGCTGATCTTGACGGTATCCTGGAATTATCACCTGGTGTGCGATCCTTGCAGATTAAATATGATGGTCTGCGTTTGAGCCAGCAGCAACTGATTCACTTCCTGCTTGGTCTTGAAGAACAGATGGGTGATTTACGTGACATTAAAATACCTTCAAGAATTATCCATTTACCCATGGCCTTTGAGGACTCAGCGACTCTGGGTGCGGTTGAGCGTTATCAGGAAAGTGTCTGTGCCAAGGCCCCATGGCTACCGAATAATGTCGATTTTATTCAGCGAATTAATGGTCTAAACACTCGTCAGCAAGTTAAAGACATTATTTTTGATGCCAATTATCTGATTTTAGGGCTAGGTGATGTATATCTGACTGCACCTTGTGCAGTGCCCATTGATCCGCGCCACCGTTTACTGAGTTCCAAATATAATCCGGCCCGTACTTTTACCGCTGAAGGTACAGTCGGGATTGGTGGCATGTATATGTGTATTTATGGCATGGACTCACCGGGTGGCTATCAGTTGATTGGCCGTACCGTACCGATCTGGAATAAGTTTAAAAAGAACAAGCAGTTTGGCGATCAGCAATGGTTCTTACGCTTTTTTGACCAGATTAAATATTATGAGGTCACTGAGGCCGAACTGGATCAGTTCCGTGCTGATTTCGCCCATGGTCGGGCAGAAATTAAAATTGAGGAATGTAAGTTTGACTTTGCAGCATATCAGGATTTCCTTGCTGCAGAACAGGACAGTATTGCTGCTTTTAAAGCACAGCAGCAAGCTGCTTTT
Organism: Acinetobacter lwoffii; assembly: GCA_002332985.1. GTDB lineage: Bacteria > Pseudomonadota > Gammaproteobacteria > Pseudomonadales > Moraxellaceae > Acinetobacter > Acinetobacter lwoffii_N. The sequence goes on from DDAT01000012.1 coordinate 200,093, forward strand.
AGTGCGGAGGTGGAACGCTGGAAAGACGATTTTGATGCACCTGTAGAAATAGAAGTGCTGCAGGATGATACCGATTACAGCCAGTATGTCCCTCTCAACGCCTCTATGACCGGCAATATCTGGAAGATTTTTGTAGAAGCCGGGCAGATTGTGAAAAAAGGCGACACGGTGGCCATCATCGAGGCCATGAAAATGGAGCTGCCGGTCTATGCTGACGATGATGGCATTGTCAAAGCCATTATCTGCCGTTCAGGTCAGACCGTGCATAGCGGTGAACCGCTGGTTTATATGGAGTAATGGATTGAGCCTATGACCCTTGTCCCTAATCCAGCCACTAAAGCGACCGGAAAAAGCTCAGACAATCTGTCTGAGCTGGTTTTCCAGAAAATTAAAAATGACATTTTTGACTTTAAACTCATGCCGGGAGAACGGTTTACCGAATCAGAAATTGCTGAAAGCTATGCCGTAAGCCGTACACCCATTCGGCAAGCCTTATATCGTCTGCAGCAGGAAGGCTATGTCGAGGTGCAGTTTAGAAGTGGCTGGCAGGTTCGGCCACTGAATTTTAAAGCCTATGAGGAGTTATATGATCTGCGAATTTTGCTGGAATGTTATGCAGTCGAACAACTTTGTCAGATGCCTGAAGATCAGTTGAAAGCCGCTCTGGAAATTTTGATTCAAACCTGGTGTATCAAGCCAGAACAGTATCTCTATGATCTCAGAAAGTTATCCGCACAAGATGAAGCATTTCATTGTCATTTGGTATTTGCAGCCGGCAATGCGGAAATGGCGAAAATTCACAGTGAGATCAGCGAGAAAATTCGCATCATACGCCGTCTGGATTTTTCCAAGGATTATCGGGTTACAGCTACCTATGCCGAACATCAACAGATTTTAAAAGCGCTGCTTGCACAAGATGCAGCGTTCTGTCTCTCTATATTAGATGCCCATATCCGGCACAGTCGTAATGAGGTGAAAAAAATTACGCTAGAAATGTTGTCCTCTAGTCCTGCGTAAGTTAGTCATGATGCATGAGCTTTAAGAAATACAGACTAGATCAAAATATAGAACTAACTTTAGAAATTACGCTAAGCACAGACTGAATGGCTTGGCATTATTTCATTTAAAGATATAAACTGCTTTTTACAACAAGAAAAACATCAGACCTGACTCAAAATTGATAAACAATTCATAACCAGAAAAAACAAGAACCCGCTAGTGGCATCTCAAATTGTTTTTTAAAGTAAGTTGAGGATGATAATAACAAGAGATAAAAATGCTTCATCAGCCTATTCAACTTTTACTTACAGGTGCCAGCTGTGCACTTCTCCTAACCATGACTGGATGTACCATGCCTTCCAAGTCGCCTATCAATGACAGTTATGGTTCCCAGCCACATTTGCCCAAACCAAAATCAAGCTTGCTGCCTACGGTCAATATTGCGCCTGCTAAAGGTTGGCCTGAAGGTAAAATGCCGACACCTGCGACAGGTTTAAAAGTTCAGGCATTTGCCAAAGGGTTGCAGCATCCGCGCTGGCTGTATGTATTGCCGAATGGTGATGTACTGGTGGCCGAAACCGATGCACCGCCCAAGCCCGATGACAGCAAAGGGATCAAAGGCAAAATTATGAAATGGGTGATGCAACGTGCCGGCTCATCGCATCCCAGTACCAACCGCATCAGTCTGCTTCGCGATAGCAATGGAGATGGGGTAGCTGAACAAAAAACCGTATTTTTACAGAATCTCAATTCTCCATTTGGCATGGCGCTGATTGGTAATACATTGTATGTAGCCAATACTGATGCGCTGATGCGCTTTCCTTATCATAACGGGATGACTCAAATCACAGCAGCCGGTACCAAGGTGCTGGATTTACCGGCAGGCCGTTTAAACCATCACTGGACCAAAAATGTCATTGCCAATCCTGCAGGCAATAAACTTTATATCACAGTGGGTTCCAACAGTAATGTCGCTGAAAATGGCTTAGAGCAAGAGCAGGGCCGAGCACAGATCATGGAATTTGACATCACCAGTGCTCAAGTACGACCTTTTGCTACCGGACTGCGTAATCCGAATGGCATGGATTGGCAACCTAAGAGCGGCACACTTTGGACAGTGGTGAATGAACGTGATGAGCTCGGTAATGATCTGGTTCCTGATTACCTGACCTCTGTCAAAGAAGGTGCTTTTTATGGCTGGCCCTATAGTTATTATGGCCAACATGTAGATACACGGGTCAAACCGCAAAAACCTGCCTTAGTTGCGCAAGCAATTTCACCGGATTATGCATTGGGCAATCATACAGCTTCATTGGGCTTGGCCTTCTATAGGGCAGACCTGATGCCTCAATATCGAAACGGTGCGCTGATTGGCCAGCATGGTTCATGGAACCGCAAACCGCATAGTGGCTATAAAGTGATTTTTGTTCCCTTTCAGAATGGGCAACCGATGGGCCCACCTCAAGATGTCTTGACTGGATTTTTAAGTGATCAGGGCGATGCATATGGGCGACCGGTCGGTGTGGCGGTAGATTCTTCAGGTGCCATTTTGGTTGCTGATGATGTCGGTGATGTGATTTGGCGAGTATCACCCTTGAGTACACTAGCTGCAGTAAGTAAATAAAGGTCTAGGGATTCAAGATTTTATTCAGATCTGAATCTATGGAAAGTAAAAGTTAAAGCAAAGACTGTTTCATTCAAACGTCAATATTTTGATTGAAAATATGCAAAGGTTAGCGGATTTAAAATAATTTTTAAGCTTCATTTAAGCTGGCTGAATTAGGCTTTCAGGATATTTTTACGCGGGATTACAGCATGTACAGAGATTCTGCTGATCCCATTAAAAATATCTAAATCTTAGTACCAGTTTTAAGTGCCCATAAAAACTGGATATAAAAATTTAAAACATGGCAAAAGAGGGTTTTAAAAATGAAATCAATTATTGCATTTATCTTCCCTTGGTCATTATTTATGACCCTTCATCGACCAGTCGAAGCGACAGTGTGCTTAATGCTTCAAATTTCGATTTTAGGCTGGATTCCTGCTGCAATCTGGGCGATGCATATTTTATATCGAGATAAAATTGCCTAAAAAATAGGGGAGTGAGTTACCAAAAACTTTTTCATCTTTATTTAACTTAAAGCAATTTAGATTTCTTTTTTTAATTTAAAAGAGTTCATTTTCATGCAAGATGATTATTACATCAATAAAATAGACCTCTTTCATAAATCAT